>JAUWOG010000534.1 GCA_030612305.1 Armatimonadota bacterium
CCGGAGCTGATGGTTTTTCGTTTTCAGCAGGCGCTTTTTTGGGCCAACTTCCATCGCTATTCTACCGCGATAGGGCGGTCATTCCACACATTACCAGATCATCGCCGAGCAGCGCTTTTTTGGGTCAGTTTGCATCGAAGCAATACCACGACCGCACGCGGTCTGGAGGACGCGCGTACGAATTGGTGCGGGTACTGATTGATTCGCCGCAGAGCAGTGAGAACTCGTTGCTCGGTAGTCATGTCGGGTTGGTGTTGGATGAATCAGCGAGTGGTTGGCGAGTCGTGCGCTATTTCCGGACCGGCGTGCCAGATGAGGTACGACGCAGAAGGCAACCTAGCGGATATCGAGCGATCACACCGTGGCGACAAATCCGCCAGGAACTATTCAAGACGAGGACGGCATGAAAGCCTAATCGGGCAGTTGTGTCTTGGTCCCAGATGGGACCGCCCGTGTGAGTTTGCCTATTGTCCGTTGTATGGCCTGCAACTGGGCGTCGCTGACATCAATTGGCTGCAACTACGGTGTGTTCTCGAATGCACTGAGCATTCGTCCTATCCGTACACGCCCAGGTCAAGCTCATCCACTTCGTCACACAGTTCCCGGAACTGATCTTCACACACGGATTTGGTCGTGTTTTTCAGGGCTTCGCAGGATTCCGAATACTCCCGGGTAGTTAGAGGGTCGGTCCTGGCACGGAGTTTCGAGAATATGTATCGGAGAATCGTGTTGCGCACCAAGTAGCAGATGTCCGCCCACCGATGATAGTCGAATTTGCCGTAAACGAGTTGCAGGCTGTCGTCCGCAAGGAATAAACTCGTGTCGGTCACAATGCATCCCGGCGGTGCCGCCCGGGGAAGCGCGGGAAGGAGCGTTGGCCGGCAAAGACGAACTATCGCTGTGACGCAGGTGGTGTTCACATCAGGTGCGACTGGGGCACGCGGGTGTGTTGTTTACCGTAGGCTTGTAACGACGCATTTCCTCGCCAGGGAATAACTGTAGTGTTGCATGTGACTTGCGGTGACTACTCCGCTTCTCGCTGTGGGAAGACTCGGCTTCAGGGTTTCGGGAAGTGGGGCACCCCTTGGACAACGGCAGACGGCCCGCATACGACAACGGCAAACGGCCGGCGCGGCACAGGTCCGCGCCCTACAAACGGCAACACCGTGGCGGCTGTACCCCCTGTGAGGGTTGCCGCCAGTTGCGAAACACTGAGAAGCCCCAAGCCGTTACGCGCCTACAGTAAACAACAAGGATGCCTGTCCCCCAAAAGGCATAGGAAAACGGCGGGGATGCTTCGCATCCCTGCGGAGTTTACCGCAGGCAAACTCCATTCGCGCCCTACAAGACAGCCTCGTGGGTCAGTGGTTCTCCCCTTCGCCGAAGACCTGAGCGGTGAAGACGTATAGCTCGGTGTCGGGATCCTTGTATGCGTCTTTGGGGAGCCCGGCTTTGTGGGCGCAGAGGTTCTCGAGCATCTGAGTGCGGTCCCAGCCCTGCTCGGGCGCGACCTGGGGGAGGAACACGCCGGAGCGGCGACCGCGCTTGAGCAGGACCCCATGCTTGCCGACCTCGACCTCCTTGTAGCTATCCACCGGCATGAACGGGGAGAGCACGCTGATCTCGATGTGTATCTTCGACAGTTCGCCGGGGACGACAGGGCTGAAGCGATGGTCGCGGACGGCGGCGGAGACGGCAGCCTCGCGCACGGCAGCAGCCAGAGGATGGCGCGCCATAATCTGGCCGATGCAGCCGCGCAGGTGGCCGCCCTTGGTGAGGGTGACGAAGACGGCGCGCTGCTGTTGCATGGCGGGGTCGTCGGTGGCGATCTCGGGCACCGCGCCCTTGTCGAGGTAGGTCTCGATGGTGCTGCGGGCCAGAGAGAGCAGGTACTGCTGCTGGGCCTCATTCAGCTCGGTCTGGAGGCCGGCGGCGGAGGTGGCGATATCGCCCGGAGGCTTGCGCGTCCCGGTGAAGAGAACGGAACCGTAGCCGACACAGCGGTTAGCACTGCGCGGCTCGACGTCGGCTGAATTGGCGTAGTGGAGCACCTTCGCTTCGGTGGCTCCGAGGAGTTTGGCGGCGTGCATGACGGCGACCACCGCGCCGAGGCCGCAACACGTGCAGTGGAGGTTGTCTATGCCCCGGGCAAGCTGCTCAGTGTCGGTGGCATAGAGCTTGTCCACGTCAAGGGTGGCTATGGCATCGAGGATGATATGGTCCACCTCGGAGGCGCTCTCTGCAACCGGATAGTGGGACAGATCGGTGCTCGCGACGAGGAGGGTCTTCTCGTCGGCGACGGAGGCGATGGCTTCGCCGAGGGGCAGTGTGTTGTGGCGTCCGAAATCGCTGAGCACGATGGGGACGATGGAGAAGTCGTCGAGCACGGTCTGGAGGAACGGGAGCTGGGTCTCGAGGGAATGTTCCTGCTGGTGGGCGAAATCATTGAGCTTGAGGTTGGTGTTGGCGGCCAGCAGCCTGCCGGTCATCTCCTCGTTGACGGGGACCTTGCCGAGCGGGGTCTCCCAGAACTGGCGGGAACTGAGTGCGGCACCGGCCATGGGGATGCCCCGGTGGGAGGGCCCGACGAGGATGACGGTGGTGTAGCTGCGGCCCTCAAGCGCGGCGTAGGAGTACCCCGCGACGGCACCGCAATAGTCATAGCCGGCATGTGGGGCGATGAGGCCGATGAGGTCGCCGGAGATGTCGGGCGTGTCGGCGGCCTCGATGAAGGCCTTGACCTGGGCGGCGAGGCGAGTGGGATCGCCGGCGTAGAACTGGCCTGCGACGGGCGGCGGGCGGACGGAAGTGGCTGCGGCGGTCTTCGGCGTCTCGTCCGGCTGGGCGAGCGCAGGCTGTGAGCCGGTGTTGCGCGTGCAGCCCACCATGCACACCGAAACGAGAACAGCCACGTATGCAGTAGCGTTCC
>JAUWOG010000513.1 GCA_030612305.1 Armatimonadota bacterium
CGCTCACCGGCAGGCTCCCCTCCGGTTGCCGCACATCCCGCTCCGAGTTCGCGATCCGCGTCGGCTTCCCATGCCCGTAGATGTCGGCGGTATTGAACAGCGGGTGCAGGTGCAGATTCCCCACCGTATGCCTCCCGCACGCGACGCCCTCTG
This sequence comes from Armatimonadota bacterium, assembly GCA_030612305.1. Taxonomy (GTDB): domain Bacteria; phylum Armatimonadota; class Zipacnadia; order Zipacnadales; family UBA11051; genus UBA11051. The sequence continues at coordinate 154 of JAUWOG010000513.1, forward strand.
CGCTGACTGCCTTGCAGTAGCGGTCAATATCCAGCCCGCCGAGCTCCTCCGGCACATAGAGCCCACGCGCCCCAAACCATCCACCCATGCTGCTACCTGAATCCTTCGCCACCCGGTGCGCCTTGATCCCCGGCACTCCTTCGAGCAGGTCCCAGAAGTAACTCATCGCCTTATCTATCTCTGCGATCCGCTCCGCATAGTGCCGCAACTGCACGCGACACACCGCCGACGAAAGCTGGTGCATCCGGTACTTGTACGCGCCCCACGGATACCCTTCATGCCCCACCAGGTCAGGCTCGGTGATATACTTCTCCTCCAACTCGCCAGTCCAGCGCGACGCCGCAGTCCGTTCCTTATGCCCCCAGACTATCGCCCGTTCCCAGATCCGCCGGTTGTTCGTCACCAGCATCCCCGCCTCGCCGCACGCCAGCGATTTCCCCGACATCAGCGAACACGCTCCGACATCCCCCATCGTCCCGACCAGCCGCCCCTTGTACCTCGTCCCATGCGCCTGCGAGAAATCCTCGATGACTTTCACATCATGCCGCCGCGCGATTTCCAGTATCGGGTCCATCTCCGCCGGATACGCCCGCAGGTGCACTGCCATTATCGCCTTCGTCCGCTCGGTTATCCGGTGCTCGATGTCATTTGGGTCCAGGCACAGGCTATGCGGCTCCACCTCGGCGAAGATCACCGTCGCCTGCAGGCTCAGCGCGGGTAACGCCGACGCCCAGTACGTGAAGCTCGGCACGATCATCTCATCCCCGACCCCCATTTCACATCCCCACATCGCCGCTTGCAGCGCCGCCGTGCCGGTACTGTGCCCGAGCGCATATTCCATCCCATGCCACGCCGCGAATTCCCGCTCCAGCTCCTTGGTCACATCAATCCCCGACATTGCGCGACGCCGCAGCACTTCCAGCACCGCCTCCTCATCCTCCGAGGTGATAATCGGCCACGTGAAGATGTCGCCCGCGTCGGTCTGTACTGCCTTCGGCCCTCCGTTTATCGCGAGTTCCGCATCCTGCCCCATCAGCATCACATCTCCCTGCCGCGTGACGAGTCGTCCCGCTCATCCCATCCCCACACACAAAGCTGGAGGCGACGATCCACTCGTCACCCCCAGCATCACTTCAACCTGCTTCTGGCGGAGCATCGCTCAGAGGCATATCCCGCTTACTCCTCCGGGTCTATGTCCTTGAGCTGATCGGCGTTCTCCGCCACCTTCTTGAAGCAGTTGGCGTACTCCTCGATTACCTCCGGCCGGTAGTGCTTGAACCACGGGATCCCGTAGATCCGCAGCGGCAGGCTCTCCGTCACCGGCAGGCTCTTGTCGCCCTCTCTGACATCCCAGTCCGAGTTCGCGATCCGCGTCGGCTTGCCGTGCCCGTAGATGTCTGCGGTCTGCAGCAGTGGGTGCAGGTGCATCGGGCTGTTACAGCCGGGCCCGGTCGAGCACCCTTCAGCCGTCACGGCTTTGCAGAACACGCGGATGTCCAGACCATCGAGTTCCTCCGCGACGTACCGGCCGCGTGCCGCGTACCAGCCGCCCATCGTGCTCCCCGTATCCGCATCCGGCCTGTGCGCCTTCACGCCCGGCGTATCCTCCTGCAGGTCCCAGAAGTAGTTCATCGCCTTCTGGATCTCCTCCATCCGGCTCTTGTAGTACTTCAACTGCACGCGAGCGCACGCCGACGAGAGCTGGTGCATCCGGTACTTATACCCGCCCCACGGAAGCCCCGCATACGGCACCAGGTCCTCCGCGGTGATATACTGCTCCTCGAGCTCGCCGGTCCACACAGTCGCGCGCGTCCGACCGTAGTGACCCCAGACGATGGCCTTCTCCCACAGATACCGGTCATCCGTTATCATGACCCCGCCTTCGCCCACCGCCAGCGCCTTCCCTGACATGACCGAAAACGCGCCCACATCTCCAATCGTCCCTACAACTTTCCCCTTGTACAGCCCCCCGTGCGCATGGGACACATCCTCGATCACCTTCACGTTGTGCTTCCGCGCGATCTCCATGATCGGATCCATATCCGCCGGATACCCGCAGTAGTGCACCGGGATAATCGCCTTGGTCCGCTTCGTAATCCGGTGCTCGATGTCGTTCGGGTCGAGACACAGACTCACCGGGTCAACTTCGGCGAACACGATCGTGGCCTGCAGGCTGAACGCCGGCAGGTTCGTCGCCCAGTACGTCAGGCTCGGGCCGATAATCTCGTCGCCGACACCGACGCCGCACGCCCACATCGCCGATTGCAGCGCCGCCGTCCCGCTGCTGCATCCCAGCGCGTACTTCGCTCCATGCCAGTCCGCGTATTCCCTCTCAAATTGTGTTGTGACATCCGTCCCTGACATCCCGCCGCGCCGCAACACCTCCAGCACTGCGTCCTCATCCTCTTTGGTGATGATCGGCCAGGTGAAGATGTCACCCGGGTCTTTGGTGACGCATTTCGGGCCACCCTTGATTGCCAACTGCTCAGCCATCATTCATCTCTCCTAGTCTACAGATGGGCTTTCCGCCCTGAGCTACACACTGCTCTTCTCATCTCTGCACTCTGCGCCGGTCGTATTCTCTCTTCGCACGCCAACGACCTGCGCCGCACGGTACTATTCCAGCCTGCGACTATACCACCTTCAACCATCCTCTGCAATAGTACAATCCCCACACACCGTGCCGCCAGCCGTTGCCGTTTATCGTCGCCGTTCGCCGTTTGTAGGGCGGGGACCTGCCAGCTGTTGTCTTCGCCTTTCGCCATTGCTGTTGTCGTTCGGAGGGGCCGAATACGGAGGCGCCGGGCACCCACTCCGCAGGAGTGGGTCGGCGGTAGTTGGCGAGAACTGTTCTC
>JAUWOG010000158.1 GCA_030612305.1 Armatimonadota bacterium
TGTCCGCCGACGCGCGCCTCCTCCCCGGTCTCGATCAGCCGCCGCACCAGCGCCGCCGGGACATAGCGCCCAAACGCCCGCAGCCCCGCCTTCATCGCTGACATCGCCTCCGACATCAGCCATACCTCCTTGATGAAAGACCCCGTCGGCATATCACCTGCCAGATCCAGATGCGAGATCCGCTCCGCCTCATGCGTCAGCCGCCTCATCGGCCGCGAGATGCTGCACGACAACATCGCTGCAAAGATGACCGCCACAAACAGGATCGCCAGCGAAATGAGTGCCGCCTCCCGCCGCGCGGCCTTCGCAGCTCCCAGGAACACATCCTCAGGAATCAGGACCACGATCCGCCCATCCGTGTGAAACGACCCCTGCGCAGGCGTGAAGGACACGATGTGGCGTCTCCCCTTCGTTTCCACCACAAACCGGTTGCTGCCCGTTCGTTCATGCTCCTCAAAGGCTGCCGTGAGCGCCTCATCTCCAAGCTCCTCAACACTCACTGCCTCGAAGCCCTCGTCCTCTCGCTCCACCAACCGGGCCAGGTCCGGATGGGCGACGACTTTACCGGCCCCATCTGCAATCAGCGCCACGCCTTCATCTCTCATCCGTAGGCCTGCCAGGAACTCGGACAGCTCCGCCAGTTCCACGTCCAGGCCCATCACTCCCACGAACGTGCCGTCCGCGGCAGTCAGCGGATATGCTACGGAGATCCCGGGCTTGCCATCCGTGAAGAAGACGTAGAGATCCGTCCAGTATATCCCTCCGGTCTCTTTCGCGCCCATGTACCACGGCCGCGTACGCGGGTCGTACTCCACCTCAGCGGACTCCTCAACCCTCACGGTGCGGCCATCGAGGTCTCTGTACTCCCACGTCACTGTAGCCGGCTCGACGGTCCTGTCAATCGTCTTGGTTGCGAAGCTGCCGTCTGCCATTCGCTTGACCATCAGGAAGTTGCCTTGCTCGTCACCCAGGTTGAGCATCGTGAGCTGGCTGTGGGACTTAAGCATCTTGATCCCCAGGGCATCGATCGTCTCTGCGCTTGCGAGGAACGCCGTGTGCTCTATCAGCGCCCGCGAGGTTGCTTCCACCAGGGTCGCCGCCGGATTCAGGTGGCCATCGGCCTTGAGCACCACCACCCGCGCCACCTGCTCCATCATCATCTCCGACAGCTCCAGGAGAGTCTCTGCATTCCTCCGGTACGAATGCCACAGAACCACAGACACCGTCACCACCAGCAGACTCACCAGAGCCGTCAGGATGGTGACGCGCAGCGAAACCGTGAGACGCCCGGGAGAGCCAACCGGCGGCCGGGCTCCCTTGCCGACGTTCCTCATCAAACCTCTATCCATCCTATCCTCTACGACCTCCCCTTCAACACCGCTCTAGTCCCTCGCCGAAGCGCACATCCCGACGATCTCAACTTCATCACCCACGCCGACATCATACACTGTGTAGGTGCCGTCAGGCGAGAAATCCGCCAGCGCTTTCGCATCCGCCGGCTTGAACGCGCCCTCCGTGGCAGTCGTGAGCCGGTGGACGGCAGCCTCAGGCGAACTGCGCACGCACTTGCCGTTGAACAGGCCGGGGTTCACTCGCAGCTTCATCACCGGCGTACTGGAGGCGAACGAGCCCTCAGCCACATCCACGCCGCCGATGTTGCCGTGCGCCAGCGTCAGCGTCATATTCAGCCGCAGCCGCCAGACGTCATCACCCACCTGCTCGACGCCTCTAATCGTGAAGACCGCCGGACAGGCGTATTCCGGATTCGTGATGCGCACCGGCTGCCCGACCAGGTCCTCCGATGGCTTCGGGCTGCCTGCGCGTAACTCCATCAGCACTGCATCCTCGCCCGGCTCAACTCCTCTGACCGTCCCCAGGACGCTCCCCTTCCCATCCAGACGCGAAGCGCCGAATGTTAGCTGCCCGCCGCCGACGAGGCTCATAGCGGGCGCTTCCCCGTCACGGATAGCCACCAGGCCGAAGCGTCCCTGGAAGGTCAGCTTCGTGCCGCCGACAGTGCCTGAACGGACGACCTCGTCACGCAGCGCGCTGATTACGATGTCCTCGCGCCGCGTCCCGTCGAGGGCCACACTCGTCACACGCAGAGCCATGGCGTCAGCGCCCGTCGTTGGGCTGGCTGCCTCGCTGTCGAGTTGCACTCGCTCAACCTTCAGCACTCGCGCCTCACTCCGAAACACCTCAATGACGCTTGCGAAGATGGAGCCCTGCGCGGCGTCATCCGTGCGCTGACGAATGATGAGGTGGCCTTCGAACGGCGACTGGCCGCGGATGCCGTGGCCCTCGGCTTTGGCGCGGATGACCTCCCGCCCCGGCGCACCGAGCATGTGGAGCCGCAGAGCACGGGGCCGCGCATCAGCCACATGCAGAACCCCATCGGCGGCCTGGTATGTGGGCTCAATCCGCGCCCACATCTCCGCATTGAGCCGCTCGTCGAAGCTCACTCCAATCGGTTCACCGTCCTTTGGCGTGATTGCCAGGTCGCGATACTCCCACCCGTAGTTGTAGTAGTGGAGGAAGCCCACTGAGCCGCGCTCGGACGGATTCCCCGTTACGTCGACATGGCCGACCGGCTTCCCATCCAGCGTCATCTGCGCCTTGTCGCCCGCTATCTCGACACGCACCTTCGCCGGCTTGCCCACTTCCAGCATAGCCACCGGCATCATGATCACTTTGCGGCTGCCGACACTGCCGGCGTGAGTGTGGAATACGAATGCCGCCCGCTCGCGGTCGCCGGAGGCCCTCCCGCTTTTCGTCATCGTGAACTCCACGGTCACGTCATCGAACTCCTCGCGCGTGAGCAGGTAGCGGTCAGGCTGCGACGAAGCCCCCGAGGGCCGCCACGTAGCGGTCAGCCCCCCCGCCGTGTTCGCCCGGTACAGATCGTGCAGCCAGCTATACCCGCGCCCGGACGTAGGCTCGACATCTTCCCCTGCCAGTGAGCCCTCCGGCTGGTGCGACCAGGTCACCTCAGCCTCATCTAGCTCCACCGTGAGCTCATCCGGCTTGCCCAGCGAGTGAAACAGGTAGTCACGGACCTTCGCCCCTGCCGTGCGGAACACATCAACAACATACAGCGGCTCGCCGTCATCGTCGCGCACCAGCGCCACTGTGCGGCGGTACAACTCCGCATCGGGATAGGCTGCGGGCGCGGAGGCCTCGCAAGCGTCCACCAGCGGAGTCGTCGCATACCAGTGGAACTGCCCGATGATATTGCCGCGCTGCTCCGCCTCATCCAGCATCACCGTGCAATGGCTCGCCGTGTCGGTCTCCCAGTTAGAGAGCTTGCGATCGGTCCATGTCGTCGGATAGCCGATGTCGGCTGACCAGTCATAACCGTAGCGGAAGATGTTGATCGCCAGCTTGTCGGTGTGACCGTGGCCGTAGCTGCCCTTGGAGAATGTGAAGGGTACGTGGACGCGGGTGGCTGCCGTGGCCCCGGCTCGCAGAATCGCGATACCACCGTCCTCGAAGAGGTGCGAACGAGGCACATCGGGCGGCAGCTCCACATCAGACCGAGGCGGCTCCTCAGCATGAAACACCAGCCACCAATCGGTGTGACTCATCCGGTACGCTTCCGGATCGCCTCCGCTGGCGGCGAGCAGGCGCGCGAGATACACATCGCGAGACTCCGGCAGGCGCAAGAGGGCCTTCTCGTCGTGGCCCTCGAACGCCGGTGTGGCGCGCAGGCTCACCGACCGGCTGCCACCGCAATCCCCGATCTGCGGAACACGCCCGTCGCAATCCAGATGCCGCAGGAAGTCGTACAACATCGCCACGCGATAGTGGGGATGGTGATACACATCGAGCGGCTCGGGATAGCGCGGCGGGGTACGCAGCCCGTGCAGCCACTCCGCGATCATCAGCGGTGTCTGCGCATTGCCTCGGTTGTAGCCGGTGCTATCGTAGATATACTTCCCGTCGCGGAACCACGAGTTCGTCAGCAGCACGCGCAGGCCCAGATCGCTCTCCAGCGCCTCACCCGCGATCTCGGGATTCCCCAGGCAGTGGGACAGCGCCGCCAGCGCCGTCATTTCGTACATCAGGAAATCGCCATCCATGTACGGCATCAGCCGGTGGAGGTACTCGTAGATGTAACCCAGCAGGTTCCGCTGAATGTTGTAGGTCAGATCGCCGCCGGTAACGCGCCCATCGCCGTCGTAGTCGGCCTCGCCCCTCGCTGCAAAGAAATCACGCAAGTCCTCATCGCCCTCGATCTCGTCCCAGATGAGGTCACAGGCCAGGATCAGGTTCTGCACCAGGAACCGCTCGAACGTCTGCCCGATGTAGCCGTCCTGACGCTGGCTTGGGCCCTCGGCGCAGCCGTCATAGGTCGGGTACAACTCGGCGAGGCGGCTCAGCATCACCGCCGCCTTGTGCGCATATTTCGCATCGCCGGTGAAAGCGTAGGCGAGGGAAAGCTGCACTATCGGCGTGCCACCACGGTATTCCGAGCCCCCGTCGGGCTCGTACGGATTTGAGAAGAGCTTCCCCAGCAGATAATACCGGTACGCGGCCACGAAGAAGTACCGTCGCCCCGCCTCCGGGAAGCCCGCCGGTGCCAGCCAGCCGCTCCCGTCATCCTTCACAATCACTTCCTCGCCGGTAGTCGGGTTCTTCACGGTCGCGCCGTCATACCACTCCTCCCCACCCTTGGGGCATTTCCAGATGTATGGCTTCTCGAGCGTGGCGCGGAACGTGCTGCGTGCGCCGCCGTGGATCGGGCAACCCTTCTCAAAGCTCGGGCACAGCGCGCGCGGATTCCCCTCCGGAATCAGCCCGTAGATGTACTCGTCGCTCTGCGCCACCCACCAGTCGGCGTCCTTGATGACTCTGTCGGCGTAGTTCCGTGCCCAGGGGCGCGTGGCAATATTGCGGCGGCCTCGCTCGAGGTCCTCCCGGTCCACAATGGCCTCGAAGCCACGCGTCTTGCGGCGCTGCATCGCTATCTCCAGAAGCGGAGCCACCCGCGCGGCATCCTCGCTCTCACGCAGTTCCCGCAGCTCCTTCTCGATGCTCTCACGCAGCAGGTCCATCTCAGTCGCGACAGCCGGCTCAACCGGTGTCCCTTCCACCTCCAGCTCAGTAATCCACATGCGCCTCCCCGCATTGGACGCAGCGCCCTCCGGCACTTGCATAACCTCGAGCGCCGCCAGCACCGCCGGCTCGAACTGTACGATGCTTATCGCCTCAGCCACATCGCGCTCCACTGCGGCGAGCTCAAACCAGTCGCCATCATGCCACCCGCGCACAGTGAATTCCCGCGGAGTGCACGGCTTCCCGCCCGCGCTCGCCCAGTGCACCCTCACCTCAGTAGCCGTGACCTGTCGCGGAAAGACCAGCGCCAAGGTGTGAGTAACCTCCCAGTTGGCGGAGGCCCATGAGGGGGTCCGCGTGCCGGCCCCGGAGCTGTCGCTGTTGCCGTCAATAGCCAGATGCGGCTGATAGCCATCCAGCCCCCAGCGATTGCGGGACTGGCTGTCAGCAATTGCCACCACGCCATCAAGACTCGCTACGTTCATAGCCCAAGCCCCCGCTTCCCGACAGTACGACGACCCCCACCGCCGCGACGATCCAGCGACCGTAACCGCCGCCGATTCCTCTGCCCCACCATAACCACAGATACCACGAGCTAGACACCATCCTGCCAACCTCCCGGGCACGGCTCTACTCCTGTGCGGATCACACTCACGCCCCAGTATTGCCCGCCAACTCCCTCCTTTCCTTCCTCTCCGGGCGGTTTGCGCGCCGAACAACAGCCAGATCCGCCGCCTGACACTTGACACCCAACCTGGCGCCGCGCCGCATTCCGATCCACCGGGGGGAAGTCCTTCCGAGCTTGCCGTTCATGAATGCCGTCGCCTTTTGCCTTTACCGTTCGCCGTTGCAGGACCCTTTCCGACGGGCTGGCCCGCATCATTCAGAAACGTGTGGCTCAACTTCATGCGGAAGCAAAGCTTCCGCCCCCCACTCTGGGATCAAACTCACAGAGTCAAGTGAAACACAGCACTACCCCACGAACTGACCGCTCAGATGCGATACACGACAAGCGATTGGCTCCGC
>JAUWOG010000604.1 GCA_030612305.1 Armatimonadota bacterium
CGCCATCGGAGACGTGGTTCTGGTGGGCGTGCCCAACGAGGTGAACGTGAGCGTTGGGCTGGAACTGAAGGACAAGGCCTGGACGGACAAGCTCCTGCTGGCAACCCTTACGAACGGATGCTGGATGTATCTGCTCAAGCGCGAGGAATACGAGGAGGGAGGGTATGAGCTTGCGGCCTGCCGACTGGCTGCGGGTTCCGGTGAAAGGGTGATTGATGGCGCTCTGAAGCTGCTGGAGAGGGCGAGGGGCGATGGGTAGGTGGGCCGTGCGACTTCGCCGGGGAGGCAGAGATGGTCACAGACAGAGCCAGGACAGGGAGAACCGAGGATGGCATGGCCGAGCAGGTGATCGAGTTCGAGACGACCAACCGAGATGAGTAGGCGCAACATCCGAAACGTTGTCGTTCCGTGAGTCGTCGTCCCGTAGGTCGGGCGTTCTGGCCCGACTCGTTAGTCGTTCGCGAAGGGATGAAGCGAGTCGGGCTGGAAAGCCCGACCTACGAAAGGCACACTACGAAACGCTGGCGGTCCTCTCAGACGGACAGACCGTTCTCAGTGAGGCACGCAGGGAGGGCTCTCGCGATGTTCGAGGATGTGCCGACCAGGAGAGACGACAAGCTCTGCTTTGAGTTGAAGGAGAAGATGTGTGAGATGATGCGACTGACGGGCCGGGTCACTATGCGAGCGCATCATACCCTCTGCTGCTTCTGCGGGTACGGGCGCACCAAGTACCCCGACTCGCTGCTGGCCAAGATCATCGAGGAGATGCAGCGGAATCCGGACTTCGAGATCCGCACCGTCGCCGGCCTTGATGACCTTTGCTACTCGTGTCCGGTGTGCATCAACAATCGCTGTGTCGGCGCGGACGGGAAGATGTTCCCCGCCGACATGAAAAAGGACATTGATGTGCTTCACCGCCTTCGGCTGATCAGTGGCGCGGTGCTGCCCGCCGGGGAGCTTTTCGGCATGGTCGCCGAGAAGATCCCGCACGTGGTCGACATCTGCGGGGACAATCAGGTGGCCGAGGACGGGACGCTGTTCACGACCTGCTCGCCGACCGACGGCCACTACGAGGAGGCCCTGGCTCAGCGTTTCTGGGAGTGACTGAATGCTGGCAAAGGCAGCGAAGCTGGCATCCCAACGGAGGGAAGACATCAATGGCGAACCTCGCTATCAACGGCGGCGAGAAGGCGATTACGGTCGATCAAAGGGAGGCTGTGTACGATAGGGCGCTGACAGACGATGAGCTTACCGAGGCGGTGGTGGAGCTAGTAAGGGGAGGCGTCCTGTTTTCTGATGAAAGCTTTCCTGGCAAGACTATACTCGAGTTCGAGCGAGAGTTCGCTAAATGGCGCGGTGTGAAGTACGCTTTGGCCCATACCAATGGAACCTCTGCCATTCAAGCCGCACTCTTCGCTGTGGGTGTTGGACCCGGCGACGAAGTGATCGTGCCCTCCTACACCCACCCCTTCAGCGTGGTGCCCATCTTGGGGGCCAACGCCATCCCAGTCTTTTGTGATGTAGCCCCAGAGCCGGTATGCGCCGACCCTGTTGACATCGCTAGACGGGTGACACCGCAGACGAAGGCCATTATACCCGTCCATGGAAATGTCTTCAATGAGGGTATGCCCTGCGAAATGGACGACATAATGCAGATTGCCGATGAGCATGACCTGGCAGTTGTGGAGGACGCATGCCTCGCGCCTTGGGCCACGTACAAGGGAGTGAAAACAGGTGCCATAGGTGCCGCTGGCGCTTTCAGCATCAAGAAATTCTTCAATTTGGGAACAGGTATTGATGGCGGTGTGTTTGTCACCAACAACGAGCAATACTATGAGCGCGCCTGCCTTCTAGGCCACTACGAGAGGGTTCAGCACTGGAACCTTGGTGGTGGGTTTTCTCTCGGATACAAGTTCAGGATTAACCGCCTGACGGCCGCCATGGCAACTATGCAGATAAGACCCATGGATGAGATTATCGAGAACACGCAGAGAAACATGGATTACCTTCTCTCAGGTCTGAGCGGAATGAGGGGCGTCAAGGTTCCCGAGGTGCCCCCGTACATGGGCAATGTGTATTGGTTCACATGGCATGTCAAATACGAGCCTGAGGAGTTAGATGGCCTCCCCATGGCCAGATTCATCGAAGCCCTGCAGGCAGAGGGCGCCAGAGTGACGGAGCAACGAGGCATAAATGGATTGCACAAGAATAGGATATTCCAAGAGAGGTATGGCTACGGTAAGGGGTGCCCGTTCGACTGCCCCCATGCGGCACGCAAAGTGGACTACACCCAACTTGATCTGCCCGCGGTGCGGAAGAGGGAGAACGCCATAACGATTCCATGCTTCGGCCGCGCCAAGAAGGAGCTTTTGGACCAATACCTGGACGCCTTTGCTAAGGTGACCGAAGACGCGGGCCAGTCGTAGGCGAGGACTGCGCGGGAACTTGAGCTGGACAATAGCGGCGCCCCGGCCGAGCAGAGGCGCTTGGGGGCCCTCAGCCTGGCGGGCCTCATCGAAGCCACGCCGGGATACCGTCCTGAGCGAGGCATTCTGCCTGCTCATC
>JAUWOG010000488.1 GCA_030612305.1 Armatimonadota bacterium
GGCAATGGCGCTGCTCGGAGCAGGCATGTATGTCCGGCTTGTGGGACATGCGCTGCGAGGGCGGAGGTAGAAGTCGCAGGTATGGCGAAATGGAGAGCACGAGGAGTTCGGAGTACAGGAGGTGTTGGAGTGATAGACAGCAAGCTTCTGGAGATACTGGCGTGTCCAGTGTGCAAGGGGCCGGTCGCGCAGCAGGATAACTGGATCGTGTGCGCCGCGTGCCACAAGCGCTATCCGGTACGTGACGATATCCCGATTATGCTGGTGGAAGAGGCGGAGGATATACCGGCCGAGGGATAGGCGCGAAGTTCCGAGGGTAGAGGATACAATCTCGACAGGGCGCAGGCCGGAGAGGTCGGCGCCTGTTTTGGCATTACGAGCGTCACTATGAGAGATGAGGACGTGCGACAAGCCGAGGCTGAGGGGAAGCGCTACCGTTTGCGCATTGTCATCGTGAGCTGGAATGTGCGGGAGGACCTGCGCGTGTGCCTGCGGTCGGTGTCCGGCGGCAACCGGCAAGACGACTATGATGTATGGGTCATTGACAATGCTTCGAGCGACGCAACGGTGGAGATGGTGCGCGAGGAATTCCCGCAGGTGAGCGTCGTCTGCAACGAGGAAAACAGAGGTTTTGCGGCGGCAAACAATCAGGGCCTGGCAGATGCAGATGCGGACTATTGCCTGCTGCTGAACCCGGATACGATAGTGCCGGAGGGGGGCCTGGAGGCGCTTCTGGATTTTGCGGAGATGCACCCGAAGGCCGGGGTAATCGGTGCGAAGCTGGGGAATCCGGACGGGAGTCTGCAGTACTCTGCGCGGCGCTTCCCGACAGTACGGGCGGCGATATTCCGCAACACGGCTTTCGGACGGTGGTTTCCGGGGGCGCACTCGCCGCAGGAATATCTGATGACGGACTGGGACCACAATGACGCGCGGGTGGTGGACTGGATTTCGGGTGCGTGTATGCTGATAAGGCGGGAAGCGCTGGAGGCAATCGGCGGGCTGGATGAGGGGTGCTTCTGGGGGTCGGAGGATGTGGACTACTCCTTCCGGGCGCGTAGCGCAGGCTGGCAAGTGATGTATGCGCCCGAGCCGGTGATCGTGCATGCCATCGGGCGCAGTACCAGCCAGGCGGTAGTCGCGACAATCATCCGGACACATTACGGGATGCAGCGTCTGTACCGGAAGCACCTGGCGCGGAAGCCGATGACGCGGTCGCTGGGGTTCGTAGGTGTATGGCTGCGAGCGGGGCTGCTGATCTGCAGTCATTGTATGAGGCTGATGGTTGCGCGCGTGAGGTCTCTGTTGAGGTGAGGGTAGTGCCGGCATGAAGTATGGCGAGAGGTGTCGCAACCTGGTTGCGGATGCGGGGCGAGCGCTGTTGCTGGTGGCGCTCTTCGCCTATCCGCTGGTCGCGGGGAAGAACTTCCGCTGGCAGAACATGACGCTGCACTGCCTCGTGTCGCTGGCGGTGCTGCTGTGGTATGCGGCTCATGCGAGCGGCGGAGGTCGTCCGGTACTGGTGCGGCACAAGGTGCTCGACCGCGCGCTGGTGGCGCTGCTGGGGATCGTCGTCATTGCGGCAAGTGTGTCGGCGTACAAGTACGCGAGCCTGCTTTTCGTCGTGTGGCTGGTGGACTGCCTGCTGGCGTACTGGATGGCCCGGGAGGCTTTCTCAGAGGGGAAATGGCGCTGGGCAGTTCCGGTGGCGATCGTGGCCGCAGGCGTGGTGTGCGGTCTGCTGGGGCTGCGGGAGTATGTGCGGACCGTGATCTTCGCCGGAGAGGTGAACTGGCGAATCTTCGGGCCGCTGTACAACCCGAACATATTGGCATCATATCTGATAGGTCCGCTGCTGGTGGCGCTGGCGCTGATTGCGGGGCTGGTCAGTTTCGGGGCCGGGCGTGGCGGGAATGAGGGAGAACGGCGACCGCGGCTGGGGCTGATCGGTCTGGGCTTTGCGGTGCTGCTGATGGGGCCGGCGATACTGCTGACAGGTTCGCGTGCGGGGCTGGTCTCGGCGGCGGCAGGTCTGGTGGTATTCGCGCTTGCACGCGGCGGAAAAGGGCAGCGTCGGAAGCGGACAATGTGGGTGGTTGGGGGGGTGCTGGTGGCGCTGGTGGTGGTCGTGGTCGCAGCGCCGCCGCTGCGTGACCGGGCGCGGCGTGCATTTTCCATGGAGAACCACTCGACGGCGTTCCGGTGCTATACGTGGCTGGCGACCGTGGAGATGGTGCGTGACAAGCCGTTGCTGGGAGTCGGGCCGGGAACATTCGAGTATTCGTATCCGGGCTATGCGCGGGCGGGCTACACACGGATGAGCCACCAGAGCTTTCTGCAGCTCGCTGCCGAGGCGGGGGTCTTCGCGTTGCTGGCGGCGCTGGTGGCGGGCATCGGCGGAGTGCGGCTGTGTCTGTGGATAGCCCGGAGGCAGGGAAGCGGCGCGGGTGCGTTAGCGGCGGCGGCAGCAGGCTGGCTGGTGGGGCTGGCTCTGCACAACCTCTTCGACTACAGCATGTATGTGCCGGCAGTGGCAGTCTCAGCGTTTGCGGTGCTGGGGGCGGCAGTGGGACCTGTTGAGGTGCGTCCGGCCGAGAGCGACAAGGGAAGCAAGAGGCGCTGGATGGGGCCGTCGGTGGCGTTGCTGCTGGTGTTGTGCCTGGGTCTGAATCTGCTGACCGTCGAGGTGCGTACGGTGCTGGCAGAGACGTTGCTGAAGCAAGGGCGACACTACCAGGCGCAGGAGAATGCCGTCGAGGGTATCAAGCCGCTGGGCTGCTACTCGGCGGAAAGCTGGGAGGCGTTGGCCAAGGTCTATGAGGCACAACTACGGAGCAGGGACAGCCTGTTTGTGGAGAAGGCAATAGCTGCGCGGCTGCGGGCTGTCCAGTTGGCCCCGACTGTGGCGACATCGTACATAGCGCTGGCGCGGCTGTATGAGCTGAAGGGTGTGGAGGAGCAGGCGCTGGAGTATGGGCGGAAGGCAGTGGCGGTGTATCCGATGAATCCGCGCGGGCTTGCCTACCTGGGGCAGTTGCAGGAGGAGGCCGGCCTGGGTTCGGAGGCGAACGCGACCTACAAGCGGCGGCTGCCGCTGAGGTAGACGCCGGGCGGAAAGGATCCGGCGGGGCCGGAGCTTCCGGACCCGAGCTACGGGTGGGCGTGGGCGTATCTGGCGGCAGATGCGTATGCGGCCGGGG
>JAUWOG010000256.1 GCA_030612305.1 Armatimonadota bacterium
GGGTTTGTTATCAGGGCACATGTACACATTTTCTTGATTTCCCTGCAGACACCTGCTTGAAAATAAAAAAGACGCTAAACAGATACTTTGCCCTTGGCAAAGTCCACGGCATTGACAGGCAGGGAGGCCTGTCCGCCAAAAGGCGTGGGGCAACGGCAAACGGCAAAGGCATACGGCAGACGGCGAAGGCGGTGGGCCGGATACTCCGGCGCGAACAGCGCGCCTCCGTATTCGGCCCCTCCGAACGACGGACGGCGGACGGCAACGGCAAACGGCAAAGGCATACGGCGAAGGCGGACGGCGTAAGGCGAAGGATATGGCACGGGAGGAATGATGGCTATCAGCGCGGAGTTGCTACGCAATAACCTCTCTATACTCATCGCCGGACTGGGACTGCTCGCCATAGCAGCAGTCGTCCTCCAGCGAATGCTCGCATGGGCTGTCAAAGCAATCAGCCGACTCACGCTCGATGACGAGCGCCATCTGCTCAGCGAGGAGCGCGGCGAGCAGATCATCTCTCACCTCAAACGCGTCGTCCGGCTCGTGTGCGGCGTTGCAGCAATGCTCGGAATCGGCCTCGTTATCTATCTGACCTTCGTCGGGGTTGATGCGGCGGAGCGCGTCCTCGTCCGGCTCCAGACACTCACCTGGGCCGATGTCGAGCCGGTGGCAGCGGGAGTGGCGCAGTTCGTCGGTGTGCTGATACTGCTGCGGCTGGGCGGATGGCTGGGGCGGTTGTTCAGCGAGTGGCTGGTCGGGCAGTTGCAGGCGGCCATCATCGTGCGCGTCGAGGATGAGAGGGTCGAGCGGATCGGCCGGCGGCTGCTGGCGCTGCTGCAAGCAGTCCTCTGGTATGTCGGCGCGATGGTGGCCGCGTATATCTTCGAGCTGCCGGAAGGGGGCGTGCAGGTCGTTCTCGTAGTCTTCGAGATCATCGTGGTCTATTGCCTGGTGCGGGTGGTGGGGCTGTCGCTGTCGGCGGCGATGGACGCGATCTACGAGGGCCTGGTGCAGTTCTGGGACGATACGAGCGATGCGCTGTGGGAGAGCCGGCATCACATCCAGAGTCTGAGCGAGCGGATCAAGACGGCGCTGCAGTGGGGTGTGTATGTGGCGGCGTTGATGTACCTGGCCTCGCGAGTGACGCTGGGCGGCTACTACATCGGGGAGCGGCCGGTAGATGTAGTGATGTATGAGCTGACGATCGCGGCGGTCAAGGTCATCGCGATCTGGATCGGGGCGATGCTGATAGTCGAGATCAGCGCGCTGCTGATACACCATTTCTCGCTGCGCGCAGGGGCGAGCGGGCCGATTCCGCAGCGGCGCAGGACCGTCGTGCCACTGCTGACCAGCCTCGTGCGCTACGGCGTGTATTTCATAGCGGTGATGATGGGTCTGGAAGTGCTCGGGGTGCAGACTACGGCGATACTGGCCGGTGCCGGGATTGCCGGTCTGGCAATCGGCTTCGGTGCCCAGAACCTGATCCGCGACCTCGTCTCCGGGTTCTTCATTCTCTTCGAGGGGTACTTCCTGGTGGGCGACTGGGTTGAGGCGGGCGACAAGCGCGGAGTAGTCGAGAGTATCACCCTGCGCAGCACCTGGATTCGTGACCTCGACGGTATGGTGCATATCATCCCCAACGGCGAGATCCAGATCATTACCAACTATTCGCGTGAATACGTTCGTGCGGTAGTTGATGTGGGTGTGGCGTATGAAGGGGACCTGGAGCGGGCGATAGAGGTGAGCCAGGATACGCTGGAAAGTCTGCGCCAGGAAAATGACGATGTTACCGGAGCGGCGACGGTAGGGGTCGTGGATTTTGGCGACTCAGATATCGTTCTGCGGCTGCGTCTGCCAGTCAAACCGGGCCAGCATCTGGAAGTCGCCGGGGAGATGCGACGACGTATCAAGCAGGCATACGATGAACAAGGGGTCGAGATACCGTTCGCGCGGCAAGTGGTGATCTTCGAGCAGGCGAACGGGACGCAAGTGGATGAGATACCAATCCGGCTCGTCGGGAGTGATGAGGAGCGGACGACGTAGCATGAGGATGCTTCGCATCCCGCCGGGGATTGCTGCGGGAACTCCACGGGCGCGTAAGTTGCAGAGGAGAAGGGCGAATGGCGAACTGTCCGCACTGCCAGGCGGAGTTGACGGAGGAGGCGAGGGAATGCCCTCGCTGCGGCGGCGAGGTGGCGTGGTGGCGGCAGCGGGAAGGCCAGGTCTATGGGCCCTACAACCTGGCGACGGTGCGGTTCATTCTCGAAGACGGCCGGGCGAGCGCAGAGGACCTGGCAACAATCGGCGGGGAGGGCGACTGGCAGGCTCTGGGGGAGTTGCTGGGCGATAGTAAGGATGTGGCGCGGCGGGCAAGCGAGGATGCCGGAGCCAAGCAGGAAAGCAAGTACCGCACGTGGTCGGCGACAGGCTGGATCGTCTATGTCGGAGTGTTCCTGCTAGTGTGTGCGGGTGCGGCGGCGGCGATAGTCTGGCCGGCGTGGTCGAGGATTGCTGGAGAGAACGCTGCGGATGACGCGGTGAGCAAGCTGGAGCAGATCGGGCTGGCACTGGAGTTGCATGAGCATGAGCATGACGGTCGCCTGCCAGAGCGAGGGGGCTGGGAGCAGGCGGTGGCGCGGTATCTGCCGGACCCGGAGAGGTATCATGCGGGAGCCGGCGGGAAAGGGGCCTCATACTGGTACAACGAGCGGCTTGCCGGAGGGAAGCGGTCAGAGTGGAGCAATTGCAGCAAGCTGGTGGTGGCGGCAGAGCCGGGGGCCTTTGCGCAGCCGGTGGGGAAGGCGCCGAGGGCGGAAGGGTTTTTGTACCTCTACGCGGACGGTCATGTGGCGGCACGCGGTGGCGGGGAGGACGCCGGGGACTTCGAGCCACGAGAGCCCGGCGCGGAATAGCTCGGCCGACAGCCGACAGTTGGTTGCGCAGAATTCGCAGATTAGCGTATAATTGGGGTTGCGCAGCATCCGCGGATGGTGCGAGAAGTCCGCGGCGTAGCATGGAGGATGTGTCATTCCGCTAGAAAGGCGGTTGGGATTTGTTGCGAGTTGATGGGCGCGAGAATGACCAGTTGCGAGATTGCACGCTTGTGCGTAATGTGAACCGGTATGCGGAGGGATCGTGTCTGATATCACTGGGGCAGACGCGCGTGTACTGCACCGCCTCGGTCGAGGAGCGGCAGCCGCATTTCCTGCTCAATACGGAGGAGGGATGGGTGACGGCGGAATACCGGATGCTGCCAAGGGCGACAAACGAGCGGACCAGGCGGGAAAACGGTGGGCAGATCGGCGGCCGGACACATGAGATCCAGCGGATTATCGGCCGGAGCCTGCGCGCAGTCACCGATATGGGGAAGCTGGGGCGGAGGACGATACGGCTCGATTGCGATGTGCTGCAAGCCGACGGCGGTACGCGGACTGCCAGCGTCGTGGGTGCGTTTGTGGCGCTTGCGGATGCGTGCGCAAGCCTGCAAGAGAAGAATACAATCAAGAGCTGGCCGCTTATGGAGGAGGCCGGGGCCGTCTCAGTCGGCATCGTCGCCGGCGAGGCGGTGCTCGACCTGTGCTACACCGAGGACGTCGAAGCGATGGTTGATATGAATGTGGTAATGGACTCGCAGGGCGGCCTCATCGAAGTGCAAGGCACCGGGGAGGGCCGGGCATTCACGCGCGCGGAGCACGAGCAGATGCTGGACCTGGCGTGGGCGGGGATCCAGAGGCTGTGTGAGAAGCAGCGGGCGACACTGGCCGGAGTGGGGCCGTATGCGTAGCCCGAATTACTCGCGAACTGACTCACACGAGTCGGGCTGGAAGACGCTGCTGCTTTATTCGCGGGTACGGAGGGTTACCCCTCCTCGAAACTGTCGGAATGTGTTAGACTGGAGGCGACAACCCGAGGAGCGATAGCTATGGCGAAGCCAAAGTCCAATGCCCAGATGAGACTCGACTCCGCACATGTCTATGACGACGCCGAGGGCATCCCACAAGACGATTGGTGCCGGCTCTTTTTCGAGCACATCTATTGCGCCTTCGATGACGCCGCCTTCGCCGACATGTACGAGACGCTGGGCCGCCCTCCGATCTCACCGTCGCAACTGGCTTGCATCACAATCCTCCAGTCCATGTACAAAGTCAGCGACCGGGCGGCGGTGAAGGCCAGCATCAGATGGCGCGACTGGCGCATCGCACTCGGCATCAGTCCCGACTACAAAGGCTTCGACTCGACGGTGTTAGTCCGCTTCCGGCAGCGGCTGCTACGCAACGGTCGGGAGCGCGGACTGTTCCAGACAGTGCTGGAGCAGGTCAGCAAACTCGGCCTGCTGAAGGAGCGCCGCAAGCTGCGAGTTGACGCCACCAACCTGGTCGCCAATGTCGCGTATCTCTCGCGCGGTGACGTGATCCAGGAGGCGATCCGCGTCGTCGTCGCCGACCTGGCCGAGCGCTACCCGAAGCTGCTGAGACGCGGGCCGCTGTACCGGCTGCACCGCAAATATGGCGCAGAAGTTTGGGTCGGCCTCGGCGGCAGCGGCGAGCACAGACTCCGCCGTCTCGGTCGCGACGGCTTCGCGGTGCTGGAATTGTGCGAACAGCGCGAAGTCAGCGGTAGGGCGACGCTGGAGCGGATTCTGGACGAGCACTTCAGCCTCGATGAGGGTGACGATGAGCCGCAAGTGCGTCCGGAAAAGGAGCTTGATGCGGACCGCATCGTGACACCGCATGAGCCGGATGTGCGCGTCGGCAAGAAGCGCAAGAAGTCCTGGATCGGCGACAAGGTACACATCGTCGAGACGGCGGACAAGGGGCAGACGAACTTCATCACCGAGGTGTTGGTGACCCACCCGCGGGTTGATGACTCGACGATGATTGAGCCGATT
>JAUWOG010000164.1 GCA_030612305.1 Armatimonadota bacterium
CCCCGGCAGGCACAACGGTTCCTGTGGGCTCCCGTTTCTAGGTTGTAGAGGCAGTGAGCGCAGCCTGGCGGGTCAGCGCCGAACACCCACCCATCGCCGGCGGCCCCTCGATTAACCAAGGTCCTGTGAACTGCCTTTTCAACCCGCAGACCGATATTGGTACCGAGAGGACGGTCTCCTTCTCGATAGCCATTCCCGCCGACGCTGCCCCCGGCACATATCGTGTCATCATTGACCATTACGACAAGGTGGACGAGAAGTGGGTCCACATCCGCTACCTCGACGCCGCCGGCAAACCGCACACAAGCGTCCTCGGCGAAATCGAGATCGTGCCGCCGCTTGTGGACCTTCCGCTTCCGGCTCCGTTGCGCAAGCTGCGTGCCGGCGAGATCCAGGCAGTTTACGAGGCGGAGGATTTCCTCGGGATGGATGGCGGCGGCGAAGACCTCGCTACAGCCGCGGGCTGGACCTGGTACACCTACCCGCTCTATTCAGGCCGCCGCGCAGCCGTCAATACAACCGGAAGCGGCGTCATCCACATGCCGCTTGATCCGCCGTTGCCGCCTGGCGATTACAAGCTCTTCGTCCGCGCGGGCGCTCTGTTTTCTACGGTCCGCCTCACTCTTGCAGGCGCTTCGACCGAGGGTACTCCGCTGCGCGTCGGCTGGAACGAAGCCGGTAGTGTCACCACGACCGCACCTGCCGATCGCCTTGACCTCGAAGCCGTCCGCAAGCTGGGCCGGTACATCATCATTGACGCCGTCTATATCACCAACGATGCGTCCACCCAAGCCACCGCCGGTCTCAACCCTTCACGTCAGTTCCTGCCGCATGATGCACATCCCGCAAAGAGCTCCCGCAGTGTCTGGACAGCCGACTACATGGCCGGAGTCAAGCATCGCCTCGAGCGTCACGAGTCGCTGCGTAAGGCCGCCGAGGATGTCATCGCCGAGGGCCGCCGCATCGCGCAGCATTCCGACCAGCAGCTCTGGGAATTGATGGCCGACACATCCATCAAGCGCGAGTATTACGTCAACCAGCACAAGGGCTGCCCGGTCTGCGGGCTGAAGATCAAGGAGTTCGACGTTGGGCACCCGTGGATTCTCGACCCGCTCAAGTACCCCTACAAGATGCAGTGCCCGGTGTGCAAGCGCCGGTTCCCCAGCAACGACTTCGCGGCCGGGGAAATGACGGGCGGCGAGTATCCTGACGATGGCACCGGCTGCAAGATCGGCGATGACACGTATCATTTCATCGGCGAGTACGTTCACTGGGCCTATCGCACGTACTACAAACCGTATCTGCGTAGCCTGATGGAGGCCACGGTGCTGAGCGACGACGCGGCGATCGCACACAAGCTCGGCGTGATGCTGCTCAGAGCCGCGCAGCAGTGGCCCAACTCCGAGGACCGCTACCCACGTTCATTCCGCGGCAAGCCCGGCTACAATGCAGGCGCATTCACCGACTGGATATGGTCATCCTACGCCGGGCGCTCCTTCGGCTGTGCCTACGATGCCGTGTGGCCTTTCCTCAATGAGGATGATGCGCTTCTCGAACTTGCTCGCCGTGAAATTCCGGAAATCCAGACCCATGAGGACCTCCGCCTCTATATCGAAGAGAACCTGTTGCGGCGCATCGGCCAGCAGTATTGCGACGGCGGCATACAGGGCAACGCCGGCTATCACCACGCAGGCATGGCATGGCTGTTGCTGGCACTCGGCGACATGGATTCCGACCGCTTCCCCAACTGCCGCGACCTGCTCGAGTTCCTCTACTATCGCATCTACGGACCTGTCCGCTACCTGCCGAATCTGCTCGGGCGCGACGGGTGCGGTCATGAGAGCACCGGCTACAATGCATCGCGCCTCAACATGCTGAAAGCTCTCAGCATCACCGAACGGTTCTTCGCCGAGCAGGGCCAGGAAATTGACCGGGCCCGCTATCCCAGCCTCTGGCATGACCCGCGTTTTGCCGCCCAGTTTGACTATTACACCGACTACATGCTGCTCGACCGCTGGTTGCCGGCTGTCGGCGACGCCACCGGCGGGCCGGTTATCCCGGAACGCCGGCCGCCTCACAGGTACAGCATTGTGTCGCCGAAGCTGGCTGTCGGGGCATGGGAACGATACCGCACAGCGAGACTTGCCGTGCTCGCCTATGGCTACGACAACACGCCGCCTCAGCCCTCATTGTGGGAGGATCATCCGCTTGACGAACTGGCCGCAGCCCGTTCGAACGCACCGGCGAGGGTCACGCATCATAGCGGGATTCTCGACGACTACGGCCTGGCCTTCCTGCGCAGCGGCTCCGGGGACGATGCCCGTGTGCTGTGGGCATGGTACGGGAAGCTGGTTTCTCATGCCCACGACGACAAACTGCTGTATGGTCTCTGCGGGCATGGTCTCGACTTGCTGCCGGATCTGGGCTATCCGAAATCATGGAAAGACGCCGGCCGCTGGGAGGCCAACTCGCTGACCCACAATACCATGACGGTGGACGGGTCTGCGTTTCCGCCTGGCTGGCATCGTGGGCGGCTCAAGCTCCTCGGCACGGTTCCCGGTTCGCCGCCACCGCTCCAGCTTGCCGAAGTCGAGATCGGCGACATGACGGGCGCGGGCGAAGTATCTCGCCGCCTGCTGGCTCTGGTAGACGTAGATGACCGCGACTTCTACGCCGTTGACCTCTTCGACGTGCGCGCCGGGAAGACCCACACGTTGAGCTATCATGGCCCGCAGGGGGAGGTCACGGTCCGTGGCCTCGAGCTGCAGCAACAGGCGGGTGGCACTGTCGCCGGCCGGGACATCGAATATGGGCAGGCCGAGGGCGAGCGCGACGGCAAGCCAATCTTCTCCCCGTTGGGTCACATGACCGACGTTGTCCGCGCGCACACCGACACGCCGTTCTCTGTTGACTACGCTCTCGGCGACGAACTCGACACCCATGTCCGGCTGCGTCATTTCCCGGATGCCGCGACCGATGTCGCATTCGGCACGGGTCGTCCGCCGTCGCATCCTGACGCATACCGCGTTCGCTATTGCCTGCAGACCCGTCGTGGTGAATCCCCGCTGAGCGGACGTTACCTGACGCTCGCCGAACCGTGGGCGGGCCGCGAGGCGGTCTCAGCCGCGCGCCGTTTGCAGCCCTCCGCATTCGGGCAGCCGGAACTGCTCCGCGTGGACCATGGCGACACATACGACCTGCTGATGCTCGCGCCGGACGCACGGGTGACCATGCAGGCAGAGGGCGTCAGCTTCACGGGCCGTGCGGCACTTGTCCGTCATGCCGGCGACGCGCCCACAGAAGTCGTCGCGTACGCGTTCACTTCGCTGCAGGCTGCGGGGCTTGAGGTCACCGCGACGGCTCCGTATCTGAGCGGTTCCATCTCCTCGTGCGACTATGACGCCTGGACCATCGTCGTCCCGGGCATCCCGGTCGATGCGGCACTCGTCGGCCAGCCTGTCCGCATCTACAACGACCTGCACAGCACCATGCACATCATCAGCGAGGTCCGCGCCGCGCCTGCAGGTACGCAACTGAAGCTGTCCACTACCGCCATTCGCCATGACGGCTGGTGCTCGACTGTGGCCGATGCGACGGTCCGCGACGGTGCGCCGTCGCCCTGGGCGATGACCACTTTCATGGCCGGCACGCGCCTTGTCAACGAGGCGGGGGACAGGGAATGGATGGTGTATGCCGCTTCCGGTGGTTGGGGGACCGCGCCGACGGGGACATGCCTCAACGTCCGCGAAACCGACGGCGCCACCGCCTCGCAGCAGGCGTTGCGTGCGGGGCTGGGCGACAGTAACGCTGATGGAATCAGCGAATTCCGGCTCTATGACTACGGCACCGGCGACCGCATCGAGATCTCCGTGGCGGCATGGCTCACCCGTGGCGAAGACGGGCGCTGGGGCGGTGTGTTGTCGCCGGGATGTCAGATGAACTAGGAATTCAGCCGGGGCCGCACCGCGAGATGATGTCGTGGGACCGGACATGCGTTGCACCGAGGAAGCAGGAGAGCAGGGAGCTGGTGGGCAATACTGCACGCAACGGCGCGCGCGACCGTGTGGCGGGCCAGGCTATCGAATTCAATACGGACAATACCGGTTAGGAGTGCATCATGAGGTGGCTAGCTGGGGCGTTGGTGCTGTCGGGTCTGCTGTGGACGTTTGCCGTGCAGGCGGCGGAGGAGGAACCGATTATCATTCCCTTTGTGACCGATCCGAGTCCGGTGGTTGACGGGAACCTTGCGGAGTGGACGGATCGGGGCACGCTGCGGGAGTTGCAGGGCCGGGAACATGCCACCTTCACGCCGGAGCTCTGGAAGGGCAACGAGGACCTGTCCGGCTGGGTGCGGTTCGGACACGATAACGAGAACATCTACATTGTCTGCCACGTGCTTGACAGCATCTTCATTCAGGACCAGAGCGCGGCCGAGGTGTGGCGGGGCGATCACGTGATGTTCACCGTGGACTTCCTGCGGTCGGGCAAGATCCAGGATGTGTGGCAGCTAGGCCTGAGTCCGGGGAGCCTGAAGGCGCCCGGTGCGCCAGGGGCGGACACGAAACCGGAACTCGTCATCTGGACGCCGCAGGGCAAGAGCATTGAAGGGGCGGTCGTGCAGGCCCGGCGGACGGCGGAAGGCTACGACATCGAGGCGGCCATCCCGTGGCGTATCTTCGACCTGAAACCGACGAAGTTCATGACTTTCGCGCTGCAACTGGGCTTCAGCGATTGTGACGTGACACCGACCAAGCAGGAAAAAGCTCTGTCGATCAGTACGGCTCCCTGGCGGGCGCGCGATCCCAAGCGCCTGACGCTGGCGGGTCTGGCCGACCGGGCCGGCAACATCCCCGCCGATGCGTTCGCCGAGGCGATCGAGCTGGCCGAGGAAGTCAGCATCAAGCACGCCGAGAGCAAACAGTTCGAGGTGGAAGTGGACGCGATACCCGAGGGGAGAATCCCGACGCTGACGTTCAAGGGACGCGTGCAGAGCAAACAGGCTGGAGGCTGCTGTGGCGCGCTGGCTACGACGATCAACGGGAAGGGGATCGGCCAGGACCACATCGCCAACCGGCCGAAGGTGGTGACGTTCCTGAGCGGCGGCATGCAGACGACATGGTACGGGGCCGGCGCGACGCTATGGTACGGGCCGAGCTTCGAGGCCATCGAGAAGAGCCAGTACAAGCCGCTTGACGTCGTGTCCTACGAGTACGTTCTGCGACTCGACGGCATGATCCAGCCGGGCAAGAATACCATCACCTTCCGCAACGCCGACCAGCGGCCCGAAACCGAGATCATCCTCGCCGACGTGGCCTTCAGTTGGTCCAGTCCCAACCGCTTCACGCCGCCCAAACAGTGGCAGGCGGCGCCGGAGGGACCGCTGGCGACATACGAGCCGTGGACGAAGCACAAGGTGGACTACGAGGTGAAGACACTGCCCGGGGGCGCGCTGGGAGTGTCCTGGGCGGGTCGAGAGCTCGTGTTCGAGTCGCGTCTGAGCATGCCGGGCGGAGGCTGGGCGGAATTGCGGAAGGACGACTCGCCTGGCTGGGCGGCCCTGGACGTGGAGTGGAAGGCTGCCGGAGATGAGCGGCTCGGCGTGACGATGAAGGCCGGGCCGGTGGAGCTTCGCCGGAGTTACCTCGCGGAGGACGAATGCGTCCTCGTCCGTGACAGACTGAGGAACACTTCCGAGCAGGACCGGCCGGTCATCATCGCCCACCGCGCGGCTATATCGGGCCATAAGGATCTGTGGCTTGCCGGGCGGCCGATCCCGATGAAAACCGGGGCCAGCAGCGTGCCGGCCAATCCCAGCGTCGTCGTGCTGCACGAGGAGACGGGCTTCGGCATGATGCCACGGGATGACGTATTCCGGGTACACTATCGCGGCTCGTATGACGGCAAGGTGGCGG
>JAUWOG010000373.1 GCA_030612305.1 Armatimonadota bacterium
GGCTCACCCAGTAGCCGAGGTGTTTGCCCTGGTGTCCGGGAGCGACACCACCCATGTGGACCTGGCCGGTCTGCTCGCCCCAGCCGGGGGAATCCCATGCCGAAGCGGTTGCGACGGGCATGTCGTCGTGTATTGCGAAGAGGACGCGCTCGGGCCGGAATGCCTCATGCCGCTTCATGCGCGTCTCAAACTCCCCCGGCTCAGTCTCGCGCCCGAACGCGGCGGCGACTATCTGCTCCCAGGCCGCCCCATCGCTCTCATCCCCGTAGCAGCGCAGCCCATATCCGTCCGGTAGCTGCACCTCTGGCAACTCATCGAGCCTCCCGCGCCTCATCACAAGCTGTGGCCTGAACCGGTCATTGCCCATACGGAGATCCGCCCTCATCTGACATATCGCTACACCCACATTGAGTGCCGCAGTGGCATTGCTCAGAACCGGTTCGCGATGAGGGCGGGCGCTTCCTCCCTGAGATGATTCGGCATTGCCTGCGGCCCTGTGGAAAGGTATTAGTGCTGCGTAACTCGAAATTGGATATGGATTACTTCTTCGTCATATTGCCTACTGAGGCACTGGGAGATGCGAGGCATGATTGATCTGCAGAATCTGACTACGCCGCCCGCTGACCACGAACCTGACGCCATCGAGCTTCCGCCGCTGGAAATCGGGCCGACGTTGCCTGACTGGGAGCGGCAACGTGAGGACACGCTTGGGGCCTGGCCGGCGTATCTGGGCCACGGTCCGAGGGTGGTTCCGCTGGAGGCGGAGGTGCTCGATGAAGAAGACCTGGGCGGCGTTACCCGGGCGTTAGTCAGCTACCAGGTGGAGGCAGGATGTCGCGTCACCGCGTATCTCATGACCCCCAAGGACAACCCCCTGTGCCCCGGGTGCGTAGTCTATCACCCCACCACGGGTGCGACCATAGACCAGCCGGTGGGGTTCGGGACGCGAAAGTCGTTGCAGTTCGCGCTAAACCTGGCGCGGCGAGGATATGTGACGCTTTCGCCGCGCAACTACATCTGGGAATATGGGGAGAGGCAGGCCACGGAATGGGCGGAGTACGAGGAGATGGTCGAGTTTCTGCTGCAGAGGTGGCCGCACTGGACAGGGATGGGCAAGATGGTGTGGGACGGCTTGCGCGCGGTTGACTACCTCCTGGCTCTCCCGCAGGTTGACGCCTCCAAGCTGTGCTGCATCGGCCATTCGCTCGGTGCGAAGGAAGTCCTGTACTCGATGGCGTTCGATGAGCGGCTGAAGGCGGGTATCACGTGCGAAGGTGGTGTGGGGCGCACGTCCACCAACTGGGATGCTCCGTGGTATCTCGGGGAGAAAATGCACGCGCACCCGGAGCTTGATCACCATCAGCTTCTGGCACTGACTGCGCCCCGAGCCCTGCTGGTCATCGGGGGCGGCGCTGAACCGACGCGCAAACCGGAAGAGAAAAGCCCCGGCGCGGATACGATCCTGACGTGGAACTACCTGGAGGCGGCGCGGCCCGCGTATGCGCTGTACGGTGCGGCGGAGAAACTGGGCTACCTGCTGCATGATAGGGGCCATGACCTGCCGGCTGAGCATGAGCATATTGTGTATGAATGGTTTGAGGAGTTTCTAAGCGAGTAGGCGATTACAGCTACGTGATGTGATCTTCACAATGGAGGCATGGCGTTGAATGATGAAGCGATAGGTCGGCTGGCGGAGTTGCTGAGAGAGGCGCGAAACGCAGTGGCGCTGACCGGTGCCGGAATCTCCACCGAGAGCGGCATTCCGGATTTCCGAAGTCCTCAGACGGGTCTGTATGCCACCATTGACCCGATGGAGTATCTGTCGGTGGATGCCCTCAACAGTCGGCCGGAACAGTTCTGGAAGTACTTCGTCGAGGTCTTCGCGCTGCCGAAAGCGGAGCCGAATGCCGGCCATCTGGCGTTGGTGCGGCTGGAGGAGCAGGGGTATCTGTCGGCGATCATCACGCAGAATATAGATGGGCTGCACCACAAAGCCGGCTCGCAACGGGTCTTCGAGGTCCACGGGCACCTGCGGACGGTACACTGCACCGGCTGCGGGCGGACGTGGCCGATGGAAGACGCGTCCGGGCAGGTGCAGGCGGGGGAGCTACCCACATGCGGGGAATGTGGAGCCGGCGTGCGGCCTGATGTGGTTCTCTTCGGGGACCAGATGCCGCCGGCATTTCAGGATGCCTTCGAAGCAGCGCAATCCGCCGACCTGGTGCTGGTGGTCGGTTCGAGTCTCAGCGTGTCGCCGGCGAACATGCTGGCGTTTCAGAGGAACCGGCTGGCAATCGTGAACCGCGATCCGACAGTCGCCGACGGCGCGGCCGATGTCGTGATACATGGCTCGGCGGGAGAGACGCTGACGGCGCTGGTTGAGGAGCTGACGGGCGCGGGGACGTAGCAGTCCGGCAAGGCATCGTGGTAAGAGGAGCTGCTGGATGGAGAAGGTGCGGATCGGCTTTGTCGGCGTCGGGAACATGGGCCAGTGCGCGCATCTCAGGAATTATGCCGCTCTGCCTGACTGCGAAATCGTGGCGATAGCGGAACTGCGGCCGGAACTTGCGGCGCAGGTGGCTGCCCGGTACGGAGTGCCGAACGTGTATCGGGATCACCGAGAGTTGCTGGCGAACGAGCAGCTTGATGGGATAGTCGCGATCCAGCACTTCAGGCATCATGCGGCGCTTGTGCCTGAGCTGCTGGCGGTGGGGATTCCGGTGCTGATTGAGAAGCCGCTTGCTACGTCGGTGGAGGCCGGGCGGAGTATTGTCGAGACTGTGGCCGCCTGCGGGACACCGGTGATGGTCGGCTATCACAAGCGGAGTGACCCGGCCACCGCATACGCGAAGACGGAGATTGACCGGCTGAAGGCGACGGAGGAACTCGGGCGGATTCGCTATGTCCGCATCACGATGCCGCCGGGTGACTGGATACAGAATGGATTCGCCGACTTGATTCGGACCGATGAGCCGATACCGGAACTCGAAGCAGAGTCGCCGCCGGAGGACATGGATGAGGCAACGTATGAAGAGTACGCGGGGTTTGTCAACTACTACATCCACCAGGTGAACCTGATGCGCCACCTGTTGGGGGAGTCGTATCGGGTCACGTTTGCCGATGCGTCGGGTGTCATGCTCGCCACGGAGAGCGAGAGCGGCGTTGCGGGCATCATCGAAATGCAGCCGTACACGACGACGACCGGCTGGGAGGAATCGGCGCTGGTGTGTTTCGAGCATGGCTATGTGCGGATTGATCTGCCGGCGCCGCTGGCGCTGAACGAGCCGGGCCGCGTGAAGGTCCTGCGCGATCCGGGTGACGGGACGACGCCGCAGACAATCGTGCCGAAGCTGCCGCCGGTTCATGCAATGCGGCAACAGGCGGCCAATTTCCTGCGAGTGGTGCGCGGTGAGATGGCGCCTCCGTGCGGCGTGGATGAGGCACTCGAGGACCTGGAAGTGGCAAGGGAATACATGAGGATGCTGAAGAGCGGGAGTGATGAGTGATGTCGAGGGATGCCTATGCACTGGGGGTTGACTTCGGGACCAACTCCGTGCGCCCCCTGCTGGTGGACGTTCACAGCGGCGAGGAGGTTGCCACTGATGTGCATGACTACCAGCGCGGCGAGGCGGGCGTTATCGGCGACGCCGGTAACGCGCACGTAGCCCGCCAGCATCCGGCGGACTACCACGAGGGGCTAGTCGCGTGTGTTCGCGGCGTCATCGAGCAGGCGGCTGCGCGAGAGGGTTTCTCGCCGGAGCAGGTCATCGGCATCGGCGTTGATACGACGGGTTCGACGCCGATTCCGGTTGACAGTGTGGGCACGCCGCTGGCGCTGGCGGAGGAATTCGAGGATGACCCCAACGCCCTGGCGTGGCTCTGGAAAGACCACTCGAGTATGGAGGAAGCGGAGCGCATAACGGAGCTGGCGAGCGAGC
>JAUWOG010000516.1 GCA_030612305.1 Armatimonadota bacterium
TACCTGGGGATAGGCGTTACGGAGCTGAATGCAGAGTTCTTCATCAGGGAGGGCGACGAGCAGCGTGCCGAGGAGCACCTGGGCCGAGGGCGGCTTGCCTCGGGTCGCCCGCGTATCGCCGTGCACGCCGGCAGCAGCCCGAGGCAAGCATGGAAGCGCTGGCCGACTCCGCGTTTCGTCCGACTCTGCGAGCGGCTGCGAGAGCAGCAGAAGGCGCAACTGCTTTTCGTCGGCTCCGAGGAGGAGCGCGAGGAGACCGTTGCACACTTCTCCGACGCCTTCGGCGCTGAGACGATCGTGGCCGGAGAGCTGGACCTCAAGGGCACTGCGGCTCTCGTCAAATCGTGCGACCTGGTCGTGGCGAATGACAGCGCCATCTCACATATCGCGGCAGCCACCGGGACGCCGCTGGTAGTCGTCTTCGGCCCGACCGATGAGGGTATCTGCGGCCCGATGACGGAGAAGTGTACTGTCGTCACGGCTGAAGTCGCCTGCCGGCCGTGTTATTTCCTCCGCCAGACCAAGCGGGTGGTCCGATGCACCGCCCGCGTCTGCCTGGGGCAGGTGAGCGTCGAGCAGGTGCATGAGGCCTGCGTCAACGCGCTGGTAGGCAGCTTCGGGGGAGGGTAACCCCTGCGGCGATTTCGGGATGGCCCGAAGATGATGTCAGATGCCACCGGCGCAGGCGTGGCCGGACTCTGCCTCACCGTCCGCCTCGTCATCTTCTGCCTTCTCCCCCAGCATCCTGACGGCAGAGGTGTTGATGGCGACAACGACCCAGGCGACGAGCATGTAGATGGCCGGCTGCGCGAGCTGGCTGACGAAGTAGAGCCAGATGCCGGCCGAGGAGATGAGGTGGAAGCGGCGGAGTTCGGGGCGCTCGTTGTCCGGCGGCCGATACAATATCTGGCGCAGTAACACCCACATCAGCCAGACATAGCTTCCCAGCCCCAGGAAGCCGAGGTTCGCGGCTATGTATGCGAAGGCGTTGTGGGGCGGCAGGTGCGGCTGTTCGGGCATGTCCGGCGGCTTGAGCTCGTTGACCATGTGCTCGAAATTCCCCCAGCCAATGCCAAACACCGGGTACGTCTTCAGCGCCTCCCACGCAATGATGAGGTGCTGGATCCTGCGCATGTCACCGGAGGAGATGTCCTCGAGCGTGAGCAGCGTCATTACCCGCTCGACGACTGGCAACTGTGTGACGCTGGCCATCGCCACCACGATCACGGCCAGGACGAGGAGTGAGGAGACCAGTCGCCGGCTGTGGCGGAGGTACCAGGTCAGTGCGATAAGGCTGACGGCAGTGCCCGCCCACACAGAGCGGGTCAGCGTCAGCACGACGACGGCGGTGCAGATGATTGCTCCGAGCGTCGCCAGCACCAGCTTGGTCCTCGACAGCTTCATCGCCAGGGCATAGCCGAGCAGCAGAATCAGGCCGATGCCGGCCTGATAGGCGGCGGTATTCGGATGGCCGGCGAGCGCGGTAATGCGTTCCATGTCTCCAAACGTCCGGCTGCCCTTCACCAGGAGATACGTGCCGGTGGCGAATTCATAGACTCCCACCGAGCTTGCCACCATGCAGGCCACGGGCAGTACGATGAGGGCGATGCGCAGCCGGCGCGGTGTGTCGGTCGTCTGCACACCGATGAAATACAAGACGAAGACGAGGGTGAGACTGAGAGTGTGCCGCATTATGTAGGCCGGATCCACCGTAGGGCTGAACGCCAGCGAGATGTAGGAGGTGGCGATGATGCACAGTATCGGCAGGTCCGGCGGATGGTGTCGCCACTTCAGCTTGCCGAAGAGCCACGCAACCAGGCAGCCCAGCACAGCCGCAACCGTCATCAGTTGCACGATGGAGAAATTGGCCCCGACTGCACTCGAAAAGAAGTGGCGGGAGCGTAGGTCGAAGGGTATGGTGCAGATGACGGCGAGGAAGCCGAGGAAGGGCCGCGTCGCGAAGAGAACCAGCAGCAGGCAGCCGACCGCGGCGGTCAGTGCCAGGACGACGTTGCTGACAGCCAGCGTGGCCGCAAGCAGGGCGACAACTGCCAGAACGAGTAGTAGTCTGCCGTTAGCCCGCCTCATCGTGTGTCCATGCTCAGTCGCTGGCGGCTCCATGAGACTGCCGTGCTAGAGATAACCCAGGTCGCGGAGGCGCTTCTCGATCGTCGCGGCTTCCTCAGGTGTGTACTCCTGCGGCTCGCTTCGGGGATGAGCGGCCGCTGCCGGTCTGGTGTCCTCGATGGCGTCGGCGAGCTCACCGGCGAATATCTCTCTGAGGGGCGCTCCGTCAGTGCCCTCAGGCATGAGCAGGCCGAAGCGGTGCGCTATCGTCGGCGCCACCTGCTCGAGCTTGAGCCGTTGAAGTGGCTGCTCGAGGCGACGCACTCTGGCTCCAGCGGCGATGAAAATACCGTCCGGATGATGCCCACCGATAGGCGGGCGCTCGGCAGTGAACACCGCATCTGCCCCATGGGTCCAACTGCCCATCCAGTTGAGCGCGAGATAGCAGGCGTCGTCTCTCGACTTGAGCCATAGATCGGGTGCGCGATGAAGCTGCGGCCCGGTGAAGAGGTCCTCGCGGCTGAGCACATCCTCGATGACCGGCTCCCTGGTGTCGGGGTGGAGCAGTTGTCGCGCGGCCTCCTCGAGGCGCTCCCGCACTGCTTCGACTCCCCCCTCCGGCGCCACGATACCGTGCGGCTGCCGACCACGGACATTCACCGTTATGCCGCCGTATTCGGTCGTGCAGAAGGCCTGGGTATGCTCCCAATCGAACAGCTCACCGCCATCCTGCAGCATGCTTTGACGTCGGAGCCGTCGGGACCAGAAGCGTCCGCGGACGGCCTGTTTCCATCGCCTCGGCAGCCGCTTGAAAAGCTGTTGGCCGGCCTTGAAGGCAGAGCCACGCCCTCCGTATCGGCCCGCGAATCGCAGCATCCCCAATTGCTCAATCCATCTTTTGACATGAAGCGTCCCGCGTATGGACACGAA
>JAUWOG010000083.1 GCA_030612305.1 Armatimonadota bacterium
CGCCATCAAGTCATCACCCTCACCCGAGATGCTCAGACCTGATACGCAGATGACACGGGGGTAGGTGCGCAAGGACGCATAGAAGCCCTCAATCTGCGCCAGGTCCCCCTCTATGGCCAGGCTAATCGGGCCGGGCAGAGCAATGAAACCGTCGTCGGGAATCGTTGGTGGGTTCATCTCCGGCTGTGGGAACGTGATGCTGCTGTTCAGCGTGACACTCGTAGAGTCTATCCACTCCTTGGTGATGCGCGGCAGGTCCTCGCGGTACTCGTACCACAGCGCTATCATTGCGCCCAGAGGCTGGTAGTCCGATATCGGGAAGCTCTTGCTGTCACGCAGTTCCTGCAGCCGCACTTGCGCCTGCTCCCACTCAGCCTGGACGCCGGCGAGCCTCGCCTCGACCTCGCTCCGCCGGCCAGCCTCTTGCTGTTCGGTCGCGAGCTTCTGCTGCCATTCGGCAAGTTCCGCCTGCTTCGGCTTGATCATCTTGAACAGTCCCAGCCCGACGATAGCCGCCACAAGCACTACCCCCGCGCCGACAATCGCAAACCACGGAACTTTGCCCAGGAATCTCCGCATCTTGTCCACATGCTCCCTGTTCGGCTCCCGTCCGCCTGCTGCCGGCCGGCGGCGCGGGGCCTGTCAACTAGGCGCCCGGCGGCGGTGGTGCTCCGCCGCCGCCGTCCATACCCGGTCCTCCCATCGGCGGCATCATACCTTCGGGGCCTCCGGGCATTCCGCCACCTGGTGCTCCTGCTCCCGCTCCGCCCCCGACCGCGGGCGGCTGTGGTGTCTCGATCGGGTCAGTCAAGGTCGCCGTCACGTTGAAGGTGATGACTTCCTCCCTCGCGATAGTGGGAGCGGTGGCACTACCCGCTCTCTCCGGCTCAACGCTCTCGCCCGGCGGCATACCTGATATCTGGATCCCGGTGATGTGAGGGCACTGGATCAGATTCAGCACAAAGCGCCCCGCTTCGGTGGTGTCGCTTACCTGCACAGTGAACGAAACGCTCGCCGGAGGACTAATCGAGAAGCTGCTCATCGGCGCCTGCACGTAGATGTACTCATTGATCTTCCAGAAGCGGTCGAAGTACACCTCGCCGCTGCCGTCCGCCTTCTCGACGAACTTTATCTTGCCCGCTATCGGATCCAGTTCCGTCTGCTTGGCGCTGGCTTCGCTGTCAATCGCGCGAACGGCCTCCGCCTTCGTATGGGCCTCGTTGTACTCCTCCTCAGTCTGCGCGATGTTTGTCTTGACCTGCTGCAGCCACAGAAACATCACCACAGCAGCAACGGCGATGGCCACGCCGCTGAACATCAGGAGTCTGACGTTACGTCGTCCCTGAGCGATGCTTCTGGGTAGCAGGTCTATGCGTAGCACAAGTTGTCCTCCCGTCCGGAAACCCGGACGATCTATGCTCCGACGCTCTCACTCGGGCACAGTCAATGGCATGTTCCGCAGAGCCAGGCCCACCGCGATGCTCACTGTCGGCCCGATCTCCGCCAGGTACTTCTCCGAAATGCTGTCCGCATCCACCTCGATGTGAGTCCACGGATTGCTGACCTCGGTCGGAATCCCCATCCCGATCTCGGCCTCCATGAACTGGGCCAGCCCACGCATTGAAGCGCTGCCGCCCGAGAGGATTATCTTGCTGATGAACTCGTCGCGATGCTCGTTCTGGTAGCGCTGCACCGACTGACGTACGTCATTGGCCAGTTCGCCGAGCGCGTCAAGCATCGCCTCCGAGACCGGCTCGCACGCCCACCTCACGTCCTCAGGAATGTCCAGCTCCGCTTCTGCTTCGGCCGCCGGAGCCCCTTCCTCGTCCCCCTCGCCCTCTTCTTCCAGCGGCGCAGCAGCATCACCATCGTCCGCTGCAGCCGCCTCCGTCACATCATCCGACGCCTCTGCATCCGCAGTTGCCGTGTCATCCGGCGGAAGCTCGTAGGTCTGCGCGTCTATGTCCACGCGCGTCGCCATTTCGTCGGTGTCCTCGCCATCCTCTTCTAATTCCTCGGTGTATTCCGCATCCCCGGCAGACAGCTCGAAGACAGAATCGCTGTCTTCGTCCACCAAATCATCGCCTTCGCCTTCCTCTTCGTACTCATCCTCGTCATACTCTTCGCCCTCATACGTGGCAAGCGCTGCCATGTCGGCGAACTGGCGTTTGGCACGCTCGGACTCCTCCTGCGTCAACTGCACATTCTCTCTGACCGCCGTGCTCAATGCCTCGCCGCCGGTGGGCACGTTCCTGATGAAGACGGGCACGCCCTGGCAGAAGATTGAGATGAGGCTGCTGCTATGGCCGATGTTGACGTTCACCACCGTGGACTGCATGAGCTCTTCATCGCCCGCTTCGACAAGCGAGCGGCCCAGCGCAAGCGGCTCCGCGTCAATCGCTATCGGATTCAGCTTTGCCGACAGAATCGTCTCAGCGTGCGAGTTCACCATTTCCTCGTGAGCGATAACAAGCAGCACTTCCATGTTCTCGCTCTGCGGGTCCTCACCGGGGTGATTGACGGGCTGGAAATCATAGATGATCTCCTCGACCGGGAAACGCGACTGGCGGTCCAACTCCCAGCGCACGCCCTCCTCCAACTCCTTCTCGTCCATGCGGGGCAACTCGGGGATTCTCACATCCACGTTGCTCTGACCGCCGACCGAGGTGACGACCTTCTTCACCCCGAAACCGTAGTCCGCCACGGCATCCCTGATCGCCTCACTGACCGCGTCCTCATCCACAACGCGGCCATCCACAACGCTGTTAGGTGGGGTCGGTATAACCGCGGGACGCCCGACGAGGACTACCTCGGTGCCGCTGAGGCGCAATTCAACAAGCTTTATCGTCTGCGTCCCGATGTCCAAACCCAACACATGAGTTGCGCCTCGAGCCATGAATGTATCTCCCTGCGGCGCTGGTTGTGATCATTACCGCATCTTGTGCTACCTGTTCACGTCGAGTGTAGTGTATAAGCAGGCCCTTTGTCAAGCATAAACAGATACACGGCCGCAGCCGCCCGATACACTGGCACTGCGGGGCCGATACCGTGTCTCTACACACTATATTTCGACAAAAAGATGGCTGGACAGTTCCTCCTACGTTGGATCGAACGAGACAGTCGCCGCCTGACGCTCCCGCGCCACCGTGCCCGTCTCCGGAGATACCACTGCCGAATACACGTCGGACGACTGTAGAATGATCGGCTCTCCGCCAACGCGCGCCCCCGCATCGGGCGTGCTCCCGAGGCCGCTGGCATTCAGCAGCCGCAAATCAAAGACCCGCCCCAGACTCGTCCAGAACAGCCAGTAGCGCACCGTATTCATGCCACTCGCGCTGTACACCTCCGGCTGGACCACCAACCGACCCTCGGCGCCACCTGTCCGAATCGGAATCGGCCGCTCCACAGACCATCCCGGGACCTGGTGATATTCCGAATGCGTGGCGCCATCAGGGGTGTCATAGACAATATGCACCGTCGTACCCACATAGGCGTCGGTCAGCCGCACAATCCCCGCCATCAGCTCCGCAGCACCACTACTATGCGTGATAGCAGCCCCCGAATACGCGTTCTGCAGCGTGCTGATGCCGCTGATCGGCGGCTTCGCCACCTGCACCGAGGTCGCATACGACTTGCACATGAACCCACTCCGACCGAAATGCGGCGCGCTGCTCACCGGATACCGCCGCCGCCAGAACACCGTCAGCCGGCTCGGATCCACGCCCGGGATATAGAACGCCGACGGACAGTCGTCATCCGCACCGTTCCGCGTCACGCGATACACGTAGGGATGATACGAGCCGAATACCGCGACATCAATCAGATTTACCCCGCCACCAAGTGTCATCCCGTCATTGAACACAGCCAGCGGATCAGCCGGATTGTCCACATTGAACAGCGGCGAACTGAAGCTCAGCGTCCCCGTCGCCGGATTGATCTCCATCATCACTTGCCGGCCCGATACCGACGGGTCCTGCAACAGATAGCTCGTGCCATCCAGAATACCCGGCGGCATCGGCATCGTTGCCCCGTCCAGCGCATACAGCCTCGGATAGACGCGGTACACGCCCCGCGAGCGCAGATACTCGCCCGCCTCCCATGTCAGCAGGAATGTCGCCGCCTGCGGACGCCCTCCGTCATTCGGGTCGTCATAGATCAGCGACAGGCAGAATACCGGGTCCACCAGCGACGAGTTATTCCACACGAAGTCGGCGTCGCCGCGCACTAAGTTAGCGGTCGCAGGATCCGGGATATGCGGTGTCTCCGCGAAGTTGTCCCCGGCCCCCGTATAGTGACACGCCCAGTCGAGGTGCCGGGTCGTGAATACCTGCCGCAGCCCGTTGGCACCCAACTCCTCCGGCATCTGCGTCCACGCCGCGGCGTTCGTATAGACCCACGGGCCGTCGAGGTAGCTTGTCCGCGCGAACGCCAGCTTCCCGTAGTTGGGAACCCCGCTGTTCTGCCCGTCCATGCCATTGATATCAAAGCGCGTCCAGCAGATGTCCGCCTCCTGCTCGGAGCGCGCATAGCCGGAGAAGAACAGATTCACATCGCCACCCGGATCCAGAAATACCGACGGGTCCTTGGCATAGACAAACGGGCTCTGCGACGGCTTCCTGATATTGACCAGCAGCGTCTCATCGCGCGGGTCAATGGTGGGGAAGACATCCGAGCGCCATTCCCGGCTGGCACGATTCGTTACCGGCACCGGCCCCTCGTTGTCGTCGGTAGTCCCCAGCGTGTGGTCCCAGCGGTACATCAACTGCTGCTTGCCCGCCGAGCCCGTGTGCCAGAACAGCCAGTGCTCGCCGCCGCCGTCAATGAAGCTGCGCAGATTCTCCTTCGGCAGACCGGTCGAGTATATCCACTCACCCGCTCCGGACCCGCTCCAGGCCCAGTCGCCCGCGGTCGAGGTGTCATACCGCAGCGTTGACTCAGTGCCGCCCGGGTGCTGCAGCCGCCGGTGCCAGAACGCCCAGCGCCCCGCACCATTCCCCAGCGCCCACGGGCTCGAAGAAACCGTCCCTGCCCCGCTGTCATTGCTCAGGTTGTACGGGTCAACCAGTTCCGAACCGCTGAGCGGCCACGAGTACGACCGGTACAGCGGGTCATTAGCCGGCGGTGCGTTATACGTAGCAGTCGCATACAGCAGATTCACCGGAGCGCTGCTTGACGGAATGTCGCTTATGTCATCGCCCGGCGCGCACGTGACCGGCAGACTCCCGGTCCCCGCTGCACTCGGCCGACTCCCCGCCCAGATTACCTGCACCCGGTTGTTGGCAGCGATGATCGGCGTCGGCGACGCATCCGCCGAGTAGTAGTCATTCTGCGGAAGCCGGCTGCCAAACACCCGCACATCGCCCGCCACCGTATCATAGACCGGCTCCAGCGGGTAGTCCACCAGCGGGTCGAACTGGGTGTTGAAGGTATTCGTACCGGCGCCGCCCGGGCCGCCGATCTGGAAGCTCAACGCCCCATCACCATTCGTATCGAGGAAGCAGAGCGTCTGCCCCAGATACGTGCCCGCAGGCTGCCCCAGTGGTATCGGCTGCTCATTGTACACGCCACCTACGGCCGGATAGCCTGCCTGCAGGCTGCCGAGTTGCTCGACGCCGCTGGGCGCAAATGCCGGCGCCGAGGCGATATTCCAGCTTGGGAAGTCCCGCCATGCTGGCGGAACATTCCCGTACGGGCTGAAGCTCTTCATCGTCAGCCTCGTAATCGGCGTAGTCTGGGCCATGCGCCCCCGCGAATAGTCGTAGGCGGGCACCTGCAGCCGGCTGTAGTGCGGCAGCGCCACATCCGCCGAGGCCGCATCACGGTTGGTCACATTCGCAAGACGCACCGCCGACGTGATGTTCCCGTTGTTCACCAGGGGCATCGTCG
Source organism: Armatimonadota bacterium (assembly GCA_030612305.1). Classification (GTDB taxonomy): domain Bacteria; phylum Armatimonadota; class Zipacnadia; order Zipacnadales; family UBA11051; genus UBA11051. The sequence goes on from JAUWOG010000083.1 coordinate 5,887, forward strand.
CCTCAAGGCTGGTATCAGCCGGGAAGGCGCGGTTGCCCACTATGCCCTGCACGTTCACATCCGGGCGGCTGCTACCCACGCCCGGCTGCACGCGACCCATTTGCACCGCCGCCGCTGTCGCCCTCATGCTCGGCTTCCGCAGCACCGACACCTGCAACCCCGCAATGTCATACTCCTCGCAGCACAGGTCATGCTCCTGGACCCCGGCGTCCCCGCTTACCGCCGTCGTGACCTGGTGACAGAACGGGCAGGTCGCGATGCCGGTGGGGTATTCCCCGCCGCAGACGGTACAGAGCCGGTGACCCGGACAGACGGCCCCGGAATGCACGTGGTCGGGGTCACTTGCGCCACGCAAGAACTGACCGCAATTCGGACAGCGGTAGAAGACATCCCAGCCGGCAGTAAAAGCCCTGCTACTGCCGCCGGGCGGGTCGAGATGCTCCTCATCCGCCCAGGTGACCAGCCCGCCGCGATAGCCCTCATCATCATCCAGATAGTTGCTGTACGTAGCTCCCGCAGCCGGTGGAACCGACGGCGGCTGATAGGGCGGGATCTCGATGTGCACTGACTGCGCGTTCGACGAACTCGCGTCATCCTCGTGCGTGTACACCTGATAGATATTCCGGTCATAGTCGTGCTGGTCAAAGAGCGTGTCTGACATCTCGTAGGCGAACTTGCACGCGCTCCTGGGCAGGATGTGCCGCATCGCATACGAAGTCACGGCTCCCGCGTTATCAACCCGGTCCACGGCCCCCGACACTGCCAGGTCACGCCAGATCTCATGGCCTGCGTAGTAGTCGCCGACCATTTCGCTGGTGGGGAGCGGGATCGGCGGATTGTGGTACGGGCAATCGGTCACTGTCGGATCCGTCTCGATGCGCCCGCAGAATGTGCACCGCCGAGCGGATAGCACGGGCGGCACGCTGTCATCCTGGAAGCGGTTGTAGAGGTCGAACTCCCTCGTCGGTGTGCGCATACCCGGACCGTATTCACCGAAAAATACCAGAGGAAAAACTGTCGGATCGACCACACTGCCCAGGATGATGCGTGGATAGGTGCTGTCGGGACCATTCAGTTCCGCCGCCTCGGTATCCGTATAGTCGTCGGAATGTGCCCAGTTGTCATTGGTCGCCGGTATCTCCACGCGCGACGACACATACCGTGTCTCGCCGAGGTACTCGACATACTGGCGCGCGGCGAAATTCGCCGTGCCGCCTCCTACCTCCAGATTCGTCACATCGTTTTGCCAGTCATACTGCCATTCCCAGCCGTCATAGCAGAGGTAGGTCAGGGCGCCAGCTTGGCCATGCGCTACACCGCCGGCGGGGGGACTATCGTCAGCGTATTGCACCGCCGCCGTACCGACCCCCACCTCGTTCGGCTGTATCTCCAGCGCACTCCTCACCACGGCCGCGGCCCCCGTCTCAGCCACGTTGCTGTCAGTGGTGATGACGCCGCCGCTCGGAGTCAGCCAACAGCTTCTCGGAGTTACTGCGCCCAGGCCCGCCTCTACCAGCGCCGGCATCTCATCATAGCTCGGGAAAAGCCTCGCGTTGCTGTCCACCGTGAACCTGTACCGGTACTGCTGATCGAGTGTGAAGCCCGCATGTGTAGCCTGCACCGTCACAGCCCCGGAGTTGCTGATGTACGTGGTAATGGGCTGGACGACCGTATTCCAGCAATCAAAGTCCTCGCCGTAGAGCTGGCTATACATCCTCACTTCGGCGCGAACTTCCGGACCTGCCCCTACCACCCACGTCCGATACTCAATATACCATTCGTCCCCATCATCGAGGCGGTACGGATTCAGGCCGACGATAATGCCACCGTTGCCGTCGCCCAGAGTCTCCGCCAGGTTGTTGACCTCGGCACACGGCCTCGTCACACCCGGCGGCATGATGAAGAACCGCAGATGCGTGCTGCCGTCAATGTTGTCGCTGCTCGAAGCGCCGCCCATGTCGCACGTTTCCAGATGCAGCGTCGAGCGGCTATCTTCCGTGTTGTCCTTCGGATGAAAAACCTTGCCCATGACTATCCGGCGGACGGTATTCCCGGACGTGTCGGTGTACTCGTAGTCGTGCGGGTCGCCGGCGGCGATCACATGCTGAGAAGTGTTCAACACCCGGTGAGCCGCAGCCACCTTCACCATTGCCAGATTAGCCGGATGCCCGGCGACATTGTACGGATTGGAACAGGTGCCCGTGCCCCGCTCATACGAGGAGTGCCCACAGTATGGGCAGACCCAGGTGGCCCTTATCCCCGCCATATTGAACATCTGTGTCGGTTCGCGCACCGGCGTCGGCTCGTCCTTCGGATCCACATACGCCCGCATC
>JAUWOG010000296.1 GCA_030612305.1 Armatimonadota bacterium
ATCGCAACGATGATGATGACATAGATGGCCCACGTTTTGGCGGGCGGCTTCATGTTTCGATGTGTTCCTCTACGCGCTGAGGCGAGTGGTCTATGAGCGGCTCGGCAAACCGTGCCCACCAGAGAGTGCGGAGTGCATGGACGCCGTCCTGCCAGCGGATCTTCTTGCCCTCTTCCACGCTCCTCGGGAAATAGTCTATGGGGATCTGTGCGACTCTCATGCCGCGCCGCCTTGCCAGAATCGTCAGCTTCGCCGCCAGCTCGAAATCCAGGTCGAAGCTGTTGCAGCGCAGATCCAGACTCTGGAAGGTTTCTGTCGCCGCCATCTTGTAGCAGGTCGCCGTATCGGTCAGATCGCTGCCATACAGCAGACGAAAGGCCTTGTCAATGAACTCGCGTCCCACGGAGAACGATGAGCTCGGCATCTTGTGCTTGCCGCGACGAGCACCGAGTACGCGGGAACCCAGCACCGCCAGGACATCGGGCTTCTCGCACTCCTCCAGCATCGCGACGAAGTCCTGAGGGTTGTATTCCAGGTCTCCGTCCTGGATGACGAGATACTCACCGTTCGCGGCGGCTATGCCCTTGCGCACCGAGTTGCCCTTCATCCTGTTCTGGTCCTGCAGAATCACGCGCAGTTCCGGCTGCTCGAAGCTGAGGACAATCTCGCGAGTGCCGTCTGTCGAGCAATTGTCAACGATGATGATCTCTTTGTCTAGCGGCACCGCGAGGACCTTGCCGACCAATTCCTCGATGGTCTCTGCCTCATTATAGACTGGAATGACAATTGAAAGTTTCATGGCGTGATCGCTGTCGCTGGGCACAAGCTACGTTGCGATTGAGCTTTCTTCGGCCAGATAGCGCCGGTACCACTCGCAGGTTACAGCCAGCGCGTCTTCGACACTGGTAGTTGCACTCCAGCCCAGTTCGGCTTCCGCCTTCGTGCAATCGAGATACTGGTGGGTAATCTCACCCCATGAGGTGCCCTGGATATCCGGCTCAAGGTCTGTTTTGCCGGATGCTTCGATGATTTTGTGGACGAGTTCGAGAACAGTGAGCGGCGTGCCGGTGCCGATGTTATAGGCCTGCCCGGCGGCGGCTCCGGAGGCTGTCTTCTCGGCCAGTATCAGGTAGGCAATAGCCGCATCCTTGACATAGAGATAGTCGCGCTTCGGCGTCCCGTCGGCGCGGATGACGGGGGCCGTATCGTTGAGTCCCGCGCGAATCGTGGCGGGCACGATGCGGGACATGTTGAGGTCTCCGGGCCCGTAGAGGTTGCTGCATCTGGTCACCGATGCCGGCAGGTCATAGGTATTGTGATAAGTGCGGGTGAGCAAGTCGGCGCAGGCCTTGGAGGCGTCGTATGGATGCAGGCCGAGCAGTGGCGCGTCCTCCTCGTAGGGCAGGACCGCCTGGTCGCCGTAGGCTTTGTCGCTGCTGGCAACGACGACCGCCTCGATGAGCCGGCTCCGGTCGGAGTCATTGAGCCGGCGGCACGCCTCCAGCATGTTGCAGGTTCCGACGACATTTGCGGCAATCGTGCCCAGGGGGCAGCGGTTGGCGGCGCCGACTATCGCCTGGGCGGCGATGTGGAAGACCACACTGCAGTCGTGATCACTGACGACGCGCGAGCAGTCCTCGGTGACGGTCATATCGCCGGGAGCGAGGGTGATGCGCGCATCGTTTCCGCAGAGCTGGAGGTACGATGCGGGCGGGATGTCACGTATCATGCCGATGACTTCTGCGTCGGCGTCGAGCAGCACCTCGACGAGGTGTCCGGCCAGGAAGCCATAGGCGCCGGTTACAAGCACGCGACGGCCGCGCCAGAAGTCAGGCTCTATCGGGCTTTGTGTCATCGGGTCACCACTTCTTCCAGGGCGCTTGGCCGCTGCTCCAGAGCTCGTTGAGGCGGAGTGTGTCCTTGTAGGTGTCCATGCAGGCCCAGAACCCGTCATGGACGTAGGCCATCAGCTCGCCGGCTTCGGCCAGTCGCCGCAAGGCACCGGCCTCCAGAGGATCGTCCGGCTCCAGCCACTCATATATCCTCGTACTGAAGACCATGAAACCGCCGTTGATAAACTCCGGCAAGAGAGGGTTCTCCACCATTGTGGTAACTTGGCCGTCGTCATTGAGAGTGACGTGGCCGAACTGCGAGCGCGCCCGGATCGCCGTCAGCGTCGCGACCGTGCCATGTTCCTTGTGAAAGGCGACGAGTCGCTGCAGGTCTATGTCGGCGAGCCCGTCGCCGTAGGTCACCATGAAATCCCCGTCGTCCTCAACGTGTTGTCTTATGCGTCGAAGCCGCTCGCCCTTCTCGGACTCCAGACCGGTATGACACAGGGTGACGTTCCATTCCCGTGCGTCGGACACGGGCTGAATAATCTGCGGCTGCCCGCCGGAGGGGATTTCGACCTTCACGTCGAGGTCCTCATAGGGCGCTGTGTGCAGAACGTAGTCGGCGATCTTCTCACCCCGGTAGCCGAGCAGCAGCAGGAAGTCGCGGAAGCCGTTCTGGGCGTACATCCTCATGATGTGCCATAGGATAGGTCGGTCACCGATCTCGTAGAGGGCCTTGGGGACTGCTGTCTGATCGCCGAACAGACGCGTACCCTTGCCGCCGACGAGTATTGCCGTCTTCACAGGCTCATCTCCTGAAACATACCAATAGTCCGCCACAACAGCGGCGGCGGATGCGGGAGATCGGATGGACAGTCGTCTCCGGTCATTATACCCAATATGGACGAACTGGCACAACAGCAAGTGGCGCAGAGGCCGCATCCAAGATCGTGATGGTATTGCTCATTTGTCATTGCCGTACAGCCGTTTGCCGTCATGCCTTTGCCATTGCCTGTGCCGTATATTTCATGCCGTTGGAGGACAGGCATTCCCGCCCCTGGGCGGGATCAATGCCGTGGACTTTGCCAAGGACAAAGTCCCTTGCGCAATAGAAGATTGCGCCGTTCATCAGGGCAAGCAGAGCTTGCGCCGCCTTTGCCGTTTGTAACCCGCGGACCCCGTGCCGCACCAGCCGTTGCCGTGTGCCTCCAGGAGGCGCTGCCGCTTCACTTCCTCCAAGACCATCACGATGTTACATGCTGCCTGGTGCAGGCTACGGATCGGCCTCCGCTGGCGCGGCATCACTGACGCGCAGCAGCAGATACTGGTGCACATAGCGTGGGTGATAGGTGAATGAAGCCACAGCACGCAGCAGACCCGCCTCGGTAGCCTCATGGACTAGCTCCAGGGGCTGGCTCTTCTTCTCCGCTGGGCCTCCCACGTGGAGCCGATTGACGAGCACATGAGTGATACCAAGCCGGTGATAGGCGGCCATCAAGTCCTCGGCGTTCTGCATCGTGGCGTATGGGAAGAGGAGGCTGTGGCCCGGGTCGGCCCAGATGACGGCACGCTGGAAGTAGTAGCCCCGTGGCTCGCCATAGGTGGCGATAATCGCATCATCTGCAAGATACGTGGAGATATACTCGCTCGGCTCATAGACATCGAGCACACGAGTGAGGTATTGATCCCACGTTGTCTGACCGCTGATAGCCGGCCAGGCCATGGCGAAGCTCAGGTACAGCGGCAACAGGGCAAAGAGCGCCCATAGTCCTGCGATCGTCCCCGTTGCAGTGGCGACAATGCCACGGCGAGCGAGCAGCCGCGACAGCGAATAGCCGGCCACTGGAGCCAACAATATCAGGGATGGCAACAGGTAGCGTGCATACTGCATCGAGTAGAACCACCAGACCCACAGCGGGAGGAATAGCCAGAGGATGATGGAGACAGCTCGCGGCCGGTCCCAGAACAGCAACAGCAGAATCAGCGGCAGATACAGTGGCCCGATCCAGTGGATGAGCAGCGTTTGGTGAACGCGGCTGCGGTCCACGGCGAACTCCCACGGACGAACGGTGAGGAGAATCGGGCCGATCAGCCACTTGTATGGCTCGCGGGGACCAACGAACCGTTTACGCCAGGCCGGCACGTGTTGCAGCTCCGCCTCGGGCGGCATCGCACCGTAGCCGAAAGCGAGCTGGTGAGCCTCGTAGGCGTGGGCCTGTTCGTAGCTCCACAGCTTGCCCCCGAAGACCTCGTATGCGAAGGGATATACGGGATTGCCGGTGAGCAGGTAGCTCTTCAGATACCACGGTCCGCCGACGATGAGTGTCACCAGCGCGGCAAGGGCGAACTGACGGGCATTCCGCTTCTCGCGGATCGTGACGAGAGCTGCAGCCAGCAGCATCACTCCGGCCACGGCGAGGGCTTGCGTCTTGACCGTGAGCGCCCCACCGATCATCAGCGCCGCCAGTATCGCAGTCCCTGAGCCCCGCTTCAGGACCCAGTCAAGGAAGAAGTCCAGACCACCCAGGAGGAAGAACGAGAGGCCGAGGTCCACATCCGAGATGCCGGTGAGCCAGGTGAATTTCGGCGTAGCAACGACGCTGAACGCCGTCCACAGAGAAGCGCCCCCGTGGTTTTGTCTGTCGGGATAGCGGTGCGGGATGAGCACGGCCCAGAC
>JAUWOG010000327.1 GCA_030612305.1 Armatimonadota bacterium
GGACTGCTCATCTCTCTTGCCATCTGGATTGCTCACCCCAACGTCCGCACTGACGCAACTATACTCCGCCCTGACTCATGGCGAAATGAGGATATGTAGTATTTGGACGTGCGGACCTGTTTGACCTGCAAATGGATGTCCGAATTGAAGATGGTGTAGCCCCCGGACGCGTTGAACACCCTTCGCCTCACTTCATCCCCGCGACGAAATCCTCTGTCTCGGCCAGCTTCCAGCTCTTGCCGAGGTCCTTCGAGACTATGAGCGTGTGGTGCGGGTTGTGGGCCAGGAAGGTCCTCCGGTAGGTCTCGTCCCCGCTGTAGTACTGGGGAAGCCCGACCTACGCGGATTCTGGCTTCGTCGCGACGATGAGGAAGTAGGGAAGATGGATGAAGATGCCCCAGCGGGTAGTGTCGGATTGGATGGCTGCTGCGATTTCCTCCACGCGGCGAGTTTCCTCAGCGGTCAGTGGCAGGCCCTCGAAGAGCGAAGTAGCGCCCGCATCGGCGGTGTGTGGCAGATGGACAAGCTCGACCCAGACATCGAGACCGGCCACCTCGCAGAGACCCGGGAGCTTGCGCCCGGTCAGCGGGTTGGCACCGGCACGCGTCAGAATGTCCGTCCATAGCTCCCGGAGGCCAAAGGCGGGCTGCTCCATCATGCCGCCATAGTCCGGCTCCAGGGCAACCAGGGCACCGCCTGGGGTGAGGACGCGAGCGGCCTCACTGAGTGCGTCGGCGAGTTGCGGTATCCACATGAGCGTGCTCTGGAAGAAGACGAGGTCGAAGGTGCGATCGGCAAAGGGCAGGCGGAGGCAATCGGCGCAGACGCCGCTGACACCATCAGGCAGACCGGCGGCAAGGGCTTGCTCGGAGAGGTCGAGTGCGATGACAGAGCCCCGCGCGCGGCGCTGAAGCTCAGCGGTTATAACGCAGTGACCGGCGCCGACTTCGAGCACGAGTTCGCGCAAGCCGATGGCGGCTCTGCGAAGCGCACGGGAGCGAGGTCCGGCCAGCCAGGAGGCAAGGGCGGCTGCCTGCTCGGGCGAAGTGAGTGCGGATGGAGGGGCGGGAGCTGGCGCGACCATGGGCGTATCACCGCCCGCCGCCGGCACAGGCACACGCGCAGGCACAGCCGGCACATGCGCAGCCGCCACCACCACCGCCGCCACCACCGGAGCTCTCGGCCATGGATGAGAGCATGTCCATGCTGACTTTGTCCACACCGGAGAGGTTAATGCCTCCGCCCTTCATGATGCCGAGGCCTACGGGATCCAGCGTGTTGGCGAGGTTGCCCGAGACGTTCTGCGACCAGCCGGCGAAGGAGGCCGCGACATCGCCGACGGTAGTCCTCCCGCCGACTGCCGGTGCCGAAGGAGCGGGAGCGCCGGTCGTGGCCCCGCCATGCCCCCATGTCGGTTGGTAGTGGTAGCCTCGGTTGTGCCAGCCATGGAACTCGTCGGTGGAGTTGGCGGCGAGCATAAGCCAGAGCAGGTTGTCGTCCACGAATTCGGTGCGCTCCTCGAGCTCGCCGATCTCCTTGGCCTCCTGCCAGGCCTTGTTGACGATGGAGAGGTAGTACTCGCGGGTCAGTTCGAGGTCGAAACCCTCCATGCGCTTGGCCGTGTTGCTGACGAGGAACTTCATGGCTTCGCTGAGGTCGAGCTTCTCGATGGGAACGTCTGGCCGTTCGACTATCGCGTCAAGGATGCGCTGCTCGTAGGCGCGAATGGTTGTGCCTCGATCCCGGGCGAGATTGCGGCGATCGGAGTACTTCTCGATCTCATAGCCGGACTCGATGGCGACCTCCAGGGGCTCGCGATTGATGATGCCTACGAGCTTCTTCTTCAGCATCCCGAAGACGGCCATGGTCAGCACGCGGCCGAGAGGCTGTTCGAGAACCACAGCCGCTTCAGGCACGGCCAGGCCGCGTTTGATGTCGGCGCCGGGGACAGACTCGATCGCCGGGAAATACTTGCCCTTTTTCCGCTTGAGGGATCGCTCCGCCAGGATCCAGACGGGGATGAATACCGGGAGGAAGAGAAGCTGGAAGATGGGGCTGGCAACCCAGACGAAGATCAGGCCGGCCAACATGAAGATGAACAGACAGGTCCCCGTGCCGCCGGTGAAGCGGTAGTAAAAGATGCCGAAGAGCACGAGGAACACAAGCCCCAGGAAGCCCCTCATCTCGGGATTGTCCACCCACCACTTGTAGAGCAGCAGCCACTTGGTCATCCGTACCACGCGATCCTGGATGCGCTTGGGGAAAGAGACGCCGACCTGGTGGGCGCCGGTAAGATAGATGCCCTTCTTCACCCAGGCGACGGCTTTCTTATTGTCGAGGTCGAGCTTCTGCGTGAAGTTGTCGCCCTGGTGGAGTATCTCTTCGAGCTGCACGGAATCGGGGAAGTAGATGATGATGCCCAGGTCGGTGGTGCCGGTCATGTAGTCGCCGTCGAACCAGGTGGGAGTAATCTGGAGGGAGGCGAGGTCGGCGTCGGTTGTGTCCTGATAGACGAGGTCCGGCATGGTGAAGGTCATCTCGAAGAGGCCCGTCTGGCCGGGCCCGATCTCCGGCGAGAGTGGAACTTCAACGCCGGGGGTGACCACTTCGGACCTGCGGATTGTGGGGAGCTGCTCGCCGTCGAGATATGCCGTCATGTTGCCGATGTCGTAATTGCTGTGGGGCATGCCGATGTCAACGATGTCAATGGGCTTGGCCCCATCGTTGCAGAGAAAGGTGATCTTGTATTCGAGCTTGACGGAGGCATCGGGATTGGGTGTGACGTGGAACTCCAGTTCCGGGACCTCGAATGAGTAGTCCTGCGCGAGGGCGGCTGCACAGAACAGCCCCGCGATGATAATGATGATGACTGGCGGCAGTCTGAGCTTCATTAGCTTTCACCGTCCGGTTAGGCCCAAGTATTCATAAACCTGTAGCTCGGCCTGACCTGCGCAACGCGCAGGTCAGGTGGGAATTGAACAAGCCCAGCTTGTTCAATTCTCAGCTTCCAGCCCGAGGTCGTTGGAATCAATCATTACAGTGTGTCATTTTGCGCATACTATCGAAAACCGCTCTATGTACCTATCAATGGTCTGTATGTCCAATTCCTACTAGCCGTTTCATTTCACTCATCAATAATTCGGGTCAGTCGTCTGCTGACTGCTGTCAGGCCTCCTGCTGCGTGTCGTCGCTCCATCCCTCGGGGTCTTTGGGGCAGTTGGCGGCGCAGATTTCGAGGTCCGGGCAGTCCTTGCAGCGGTCCGGAGCCTTGAGCCGCTCGCGGTATCTGTTGAAGCAGTCGCTGCCCCATATCTGCTCCCATGTATCGGTGAGGATATTGCCGGCGCAGTCGGCAGGGCCACGGGCCGGATAGACGGCTCCGTCGGCGGCCACGCGGATGGCGATGTCACCGGCGGTGCGTGGCCCGGCGCAGACCTGCTCAGCCAATGAGCGGGAATTGTCGAAGCGGACCGGCGGTGCCCAGAGATACCGCCCGTAGGCGTCTTCGGCGGTCTCCTCGATTAGCCGGGCGACCTGTGGATGAGCGCGTGCCGGTAAAGCGCCCGCCGCTTGGGCCTCCTCGTCATCGTCGGGACAGGCCAGCGCGAAGAAGACGAGATTCGTGACGAACTCCTCGGCGAGTGCGGAGGCGATTTCATCGGCCTCGTCGGCGTTACTCGCGATGAGCGGAACCTGGGCGAGAGGGCACAGCTCCAGGTCGTGGCATTGCTCGAAGCGGTCGAGGACGTTGTCGTGGTCATGCTCGCCGGCGATGGCATTGTGCCGGTCCGGGTCGTTGCTGATATAGAGCAGGTCGAGATGGTCGAGACCGGCCATGGCGGCCTCATGGACGATGTCCTCGGCGAGCCGGCTTGCGACCGCGCGGAGGCCGGTAATCATGCCGATGTCTTCCGCCGCCTCGATGATGATAGGCAAGTCGGCGGGCTTGGCATCCGGGCGCGCGATGACCGTGACGTGCGGCACGGCAGCATCCCAGAGGGCATGGAAGACAGCGCGCATCGTGTCCGGGGCGCCTTGGAGTACGTCGGCGCGCAGAGGCGCGGCAAGCTCACGCTCCCAGCCGGAGACGCCGCTGAGATTCGAGATCGGGTAGTTGTCCCCGGGCTCGGCGAGGTCCTCGATGAGCCTGCGGACGCGGGCGAGGTCGGCCGCCACCTGCTCATCGGTTGCGCCGGCAAATGAGCCCTTGATGTCGGCGATGATGGCCTTGTCGCTGCGGCCCTCGAGGAGAGCGTGGGCCATCCGGACGCCGACAGGAGAAAGCGATGCAGCTTGTGCGGCGTTGGCGAGGAGCATCCCGCCGCCGTCGGGATCAATCCGCAAG
>JAUWOG010000081.1 GCA_030612305.1 Armatimonadota bacterium
CCCCGCTTCACTTCCTGCACTACCATCACGATTCCAGATGCAGCCCACCCCCGACTCCTCGGCTCGCTTTACACGTTCTCCCCGCTCTGATATAATGACACTCGGAGGGGCGCTTAGTTCAGGGGAAGAACGCTACCTTGACACGGTAGAGGTCGGTGGTTCAAGTCCACCAGCGCCCACCATTGATATCAATTGCCGCGGGCTACGTCTGCCGGCGGCATTTTCGCAAATGCTGGTTCGACAGGGTCAATCACGGAACTCACAAACGCGTCGAAGTGACAAACGGGCGGGAACCAGCAACGCGCGGAAACCACAAACGCGTAGGTCGGGCTTCATGAGGACGCCGCGCGTCCTCCGCCCGACGATTCCCGTCGTGAACCAATCAATCAGCACGGAAGGAGGTAGTCCCATGAGTGACATTACACTGACTCTGCCAGACAATTCGGAAATGAAGGTGCCACAGGGGACGACATCCCTCCAGGTGGCTGAGAGCATCGGCCCGCGACTTGCCAAAGCCGCCGTCGCCGCCAGGCTCAACGGTGAAATCTGCGATCTGACCCGCCCACTCCAGCAGGATGCCGACTTCGCCATTCTCACCTTTGATGACCCGGAGGCCAAGGGCGTCTATTGGCCTTCGCCATCCCACGTGATGGCGGACGCCGTCAAGCGGCTCTTTCCCGACGCCAGGCTGACCATCGGGCCGGCCATTGAAGAAGGCTTCTACTACGACTTCGAGGTCGAGCAGCCCTTCACCGACGAGGACCTCGAGCAGATCGAAGCCGAGATGGCGAAAATAATCGCCGCCGACGTCCCGTTCACCTGTGACGACATGAGCGCCGCTGAGGCTGCCGCGTACTGGCGCGATGCCGGCAACGAGTACAAGGCCGAGTTGGCCGCCGACATCGTCGCCGCCGAGACTGACCAGCAGCCCCCGCGCGGTCACGATGCCATCCAGGAGTTCGCCGACGCCAACTCGCACCACTACGACGCCGTGCAGGTCACTCACTACACCCATGGTGAGTTCACCGACATGTGTCGCGGCCCGCACCTCCCCTCGACCGGCCGCATCAAGGCCTTCAAGCTGGTCTCAGTCGCCGGTGCCTACTGGCGCGGCTCCGAGCTCAACACCATGCTCCAACGCATCTACGGGATATCCTTCCCGGACAAGAAGATGCTGAAGGAGTACTTCGAGCGGGTGGCGGAGGCAAAGCGCCGCGACCACCGCATCCTGGGCCGCGACCTCGACCTCTTCGGCTTCTTCGAAGAGGCCGGCGCGGGTCTCCCGTACTACCATCCGCGCGGTGCAATGCTCCGCCAGCTGGTCACCGATTTCACCATCCAGGAGCATCTCCGGCGCGGATACCAGCTCGTCCGCACACCCCATCTCATCAAAGCCGACATCTGGCATACCTCCGGACATGCCCAGCAGGGCTATCCGATGTACTACACCGACATCGAGGGCCAGTCCTACGGCATCAAGCCGATGAACTGCCCCGGCCATCTGCTCATATTCGGCTCCCGCACCCGCTCCTACCGCGACCTGCCGATCCGCTACTTCGAGCTCGGAACCGTCTATCGCCACGAGCTCAGCGGCGTTCTCCACGGCCTCATGCGCGTTCGCGGCTTCACCCAGGACGACGCCCACATCTTCTGCACGCCCGACCAACTCCAGGACGAGATCATCGGCGTCATTGATTTCGCCACCCATATGCTGAAGGTTTTCGGGTTTGATGAGTACGAAACTCACCTGTCCACCCGGCCCGAGAAGTCCGTCGGCACCGACGAGCAGTGGGAGCGCGGAACCCAGGCGCTCATCGAGGCGATGCAGGCGCATGACATCGAGTACGAGGTGGACGAGGGCGGCGGCGCCTTCTACGGCCCCAAAATTGACCTCAAGGTCAAGGACGCCATCGGACGACTCTGGCAGTGCGCAACCATCCAGTGCGACTTCACTCAGCCCGAGCGCTTCGACATCAACTACGTCGGCGAGGACGGCAAGCAGCACCGCCCGGTGATGATACACCGCGTCGTGCTCGCCGGCATCGAGCGCTTCCTGGGCATCATCATCGAGAACTACGCGGGCGCATTTCCGCTCTGGCTGGCACCGGTTCAGGCCATGGTCCTGCCGATCGCCGACCGCCACCTTGACTATGCCAAACAGGTCGCGGCCCGCCTCACCGAGGCCGGCTTCCGCGTCGAAGTAGATACTGACGCTGCCACGCTCAATGCGAAGGTCCGCAACGCCGAGATGCAGAAATATCCCTACATGCTCATCGTTGGTGACCGCGAAGCAGAGCAGGGCCAGGTAGCCGTCCGCCACCGCGAGCAGGGCGACCTCGGCCCCCAGGACCTCGACGAGCTCATTCGCAGCATGATCGCAGCCAATATCCCTGGCGCCGGATAGCAATCCGTTCCCTATCCACTAGTGCTCTGTCAGTCGTGACACCTTGGGTAAAGGCGCTTGAGCTTGATTCGTGCCTTTTGGGCCGCACCATTCATCATTCATCAATGGGTGGGCCGGCGTGCGCTTCGAGCTTGACGCATCATTCATGAATGGGTGGCTCGGCCTGACCTGCGCGAGGCGGCTGGCAGGGCCACAGTGTGTGATGCTCGGTTCTTTGGCACGACCTGCTTCATGTGCCCATAGACGGCCCGTCTGTGCAATTCTGCCAGGTGCGCAATTTCGCTCACAAACAATTCGGGCCAGCCCATCTGCTATACTGAACTCGTCACGTCTCGCAAGAGAGCTCGGGACTATGAAGGTGGCGCTGCTCGGCATGACGCGGCAGCGCCACATCTATTGCTCCTCAAGGAGTTGAACACCCCGCCCGATGCCGCCTCTGAAGCAGGTAATCTGGAAGCTGGCACCACGCGACGAGCCGGCGGAATTCGAGTTGGCCCGTGCCGCCGGCATACACTCCCTCGTCGCGGCTGTCTTGCGCGCGCGGGGCATCACCACACCTCAGGCCGTCCGCGACTTCCTCAGCACTGACCTCAACGCCCTCCGCGACCCCTTCGAGCTTCCCGACATGCGCGCCGCTGCCGAGCGCATTGTCATGGCCGTCGGGACCAATGAGTCCCTCCTTATCCATGGCGACTATGACGCCGACGGCATCACTGCCACGGCGCTGCTGGCCCGTTTCCTTGGGAAGCTCGGCGCCGATGTCCATTACTACATACCACACCGCATCAATGACCGCTATGGCCTCAGTCCCTACGCAATTCAGCAGGCTGTCGCCAGGGGTGTCAAGCTCATCATCGCCGTGGACTGTGGCGTTTCCGACAATGATGAGATCGCCCAGGCCAACAGCCTTGGAGCCGAGGTCATCGTCATAGACCACCACGAGCCGGGACCGGAATTGCCCGATGCCATCATCGTTGACTACAAGCGCCACGACTTCGAGGGTGAGGCCGACGACCTGGCCGCTGTCGGCCTCGCATACAAGGTCGCCGCCGCCGTCTGCACGCTCCTTGAAATGCCGGTTGCCTCGTTGCAGCGCGCCTTCTTCGACCTCGTCGCGATTGGCACTGTCGCCGACGTCGTCGAGCTTTCCGGCGACAACCGCATCATGGTCAAATGGGGCCTGCAACTCCTCCCCAAGACCCGCAAGGAAGGCCTCCAGGCCCTCCTGAGCCTCACCGGACTGGCCGGCGAACTGACGGCTCAGGACATAGCCTTCCGTCTGGCTCCCCGCCTCAATGCCGTCGGTCGCATGGCCGAAGCCACTGACGCTGTTGACCTGCTGTTGGAGGACGACCCGGACGCTGCCATGAAGCTTGCCTTGCGGTTGGAGGGCTACAATGTCGAGCGTCAGCGCCGGCAGGCGCTCATCTTCTGCGAGGCGGAGGCGATGGTATGCGAGGAAGTTGATCTCGACGACGAGCCGGTGCTCGTCCTCGCCGGCGATGATTGGCACATCGGCATCGTCGGCATCGTCGCGTCGAAGGTCGTCGAACGCTTCCCCCGGCCTGCCTTTGTCATGAGCAGAAAAGACGACACCTGGCGTGGCTCCGCGCGCAGTGTCGAGGGTTTCGACATCGCCGCCGCCCTCCGGCAGTGCGACGATCTCCTGCTGCGCTATGGCGGTCACAAGCTCGCCGGTGGCTTCACCTTGCCTGTAGAGAACCTCCAGGATTTCCGCAGTCGCCTCAACAGCATCGGACGCGACTGCCTCCGCCCGCAGCAACTTCTCCCCACCATCAGCATAGACTGCGAAGTGGACATCGGCGACATTGACCCCGACCTTGTCGAGGCCTTGGGCCTGATGAAACCGTTCGGCCGAGGCAATCGCGAGCCCGTGCTGATGTCCTCCAGTGTCGAGGTCCTTGACGTCCGTACAGTCGGCGCCGATGGTAAGCACCTCAAGCTGCTCGTCGGCGAAGGCCACCGCGTCTTCGATTGTATCGGCTTCAGCATGGGACCGCAGGCCCACTGGATTTCGCGCGGCTCTCGCATTGATATAGCCTACACGCCGGAGTTCAACGAATACAACGGCCAGGTCAGCTTGCAGTTGCGCCTCGCCGCCGTCCGACCCGCCAACAGATAGAGCCCTCGGCTCCCTTACAAGGAAAATGCCACATGCCTGCAGAAACCTTCACTGTCACCACCGACCGTCGCCGCACCATCCTTGACCTCACTGACACAGTTGCAGAGCTTCTGCGCGAAATGGACGTGGATGCCGGCCTCATCTGCATCTCAGTGCCGCACTGCACCTGCTGTCTCTATGTCAACGAGAACGAGGCCGGCCTCCTCGAGGACACACTGCTACTCCTTGACAACATCGGCGGGCGCGGCAACTGGCGTCACGACCGCATAGACAACAATGCCGACGCCCACTTATGCGCCTCGCTCGTCGGCAACAGCGTCACGCTACCGGTGCGCGCGGGCCGGCTCGAACTCGGCACATGGCAGCGCGTCATGCTCGTCGAACTCGATGGCCCGCGCACTCG
Organism: Armatimonadota bacterium; assembly: GCA_030612305.1. GTDB lineage: Bacteria > Armatimonadota > Zipacnadia > Zipacnadales > UBA11051 > UBA11051. The sequence continues at coordinate 4,951 of JAUWOG010000081.1, forward strand.
TCGCGTCACCATCACAGCCATCGGGGCTGCGTGAGAACGGCAAACCGCAAAGCCGAAGCACCGCGGAGGGTATCCAGTGGCCTCACCCATCACACAGGCAATTCTGCTTATCGGCGGTCTCGGCACGCGACTGCGACCCTTGACATACCAGCGCCCGAAGGCGCTCTTGCCGCTGCTCAATTGCCCGCTGATATCCTACGAGATCCGGCTCTTCGCAAGACACGGCGTTACCGACCTCATCATGGCCGTTTCCTACGGAGCGGACGCCATCAAAGACGAACTCGGTGATGGCAGCAGATGGGGCGTCCGCCTTCATTATGTTGAGGAAGAGCAACGCCTTGATACCGCCGGTGCGATCCGAAACTGTGCCGCGCTCATTGACGGGCCGTTCTTCGCATGCAACGGTGATCTCGTCTATGACGTGGACCTCACCACGATGGCTGCCGCGCACCTCCGGCAATCTGCCCTCGTCACCTTTTGTCTCCGCCGGGTAGATGACATATCGGCCTATGGCCTGATACAATGCGATGACGGAGGCCGCGTGACAGCCTTCAAAGAAAAGGTCAATAGCGACGAGACCGGCCGCAACACTGTCAACTCCGGCTTCTACGCAATGGACCCGCAGGTGCTCGACTACATTCCGGATAATCAGCCGTATTCCAACGAAACGGACCTCTTCCCGGCTCTGCTCGCGCGACGAGAGCCGCTCTACGGCTGGACGGACACACAGCCCGGCTACTGGTCGGACGTCGGCCGCATCGAGACATATCTGGAGGCCCACGTGAGCTTGCTCCACGGTGCCGTCAGTTGGGTCAAGCCCGACGACATGCGCACTGGCATTCACGAAGGCGCACACATCACTGAGCCGGTGGCCATCGCGTCCGGTGCGACCATTGCCGCAGGCTGCCGGATAGGTCCTGATGTCGCTGTTGGCGAAGGCTGTCGCATAGACGAGGGGGCCGTCGTACGCCGCTCGATGCTCTGGCCGGATTCCGTGGTTGGTGCGGGTGCTCATGTCAATGAGACAATCGTCGCGTCCGAAGCGTCGGTGGCGGCCCACAGTTCCCACAGCGGGGAGGTGATCGTGCCCTCAGATGCCTGAAGAAGACCTGTTTCTGATGATACCGGGCCCTACGAACCTGCCTGCCTCCGTTCGCCAGGCGATGGCGGAGCCGTCAATGTACCATCGCGGCCCGGAGTTCGCCGAGCTTCTCGCTGAGTGCCAGATTCGCCTTCAGGCTTGCTTCGGCACCACCGATCCGGTGCTCACCCTCTCCGCCTCCGGGACTGGCGCTGTCGAGGCTGCCATAGCCAATCTCGTCGCCCCGGGCGAGCGGCTCCTCGCCATCAAGACCGGCAAGTTCGGTCGTCGCATCGGCGACATCGCGCAGTGCTACGGCGCGGAAGTCACCTGGTTGGATTGCCCTCCCGGGGACGCAGCCGACCCGCATTTGCTGCAGAGAGCCCTTTCCGAGAGCCGTTTCGACGCTCTCGGCTTCGCATACAACGAAACCTCCACCGGCGTTGCGCAGGACCTGGCCGCCATCGCCGCAGCCGCCGTCGAAAACCGCGTGCTGACGATTGTGGATGCAGTCAGCGCCATCGGCGGCATCCCCATCAACATGGAGGCCAATGCTCTCGACGCGGTCGTAGGAGGCTCCCAGAAAGCCCTCATGCTGCCGCCCGGACTCTCATTCGTGGCCCTCAGCCCACGCGCTCAACTCAAGCTGCAGCAGACCACGTGTCCCGGCTACTATTTCGACCTGTCGCGCGCCCTCGACGCGCTCCGGAAGGGACAGACGCCTTACACGCCCGCGGTCAATCTCTTCTCCGGCCTCCGGGAGGCCCTCCGCATCATCCACCGAGAGGGTCTCGCCGAAGTCTTCCGCCGCCATCACTGTCTCGGAGTCGCCTGTCGCGCCGCAATGACTGCCGCGGGCCTCGCACTCCTCGCTACCGACGAGCGCTGTGCAAGCGCCACCGTCACCGCCGTCCGTATGCCCGAAGACCTCGATAGCTCCGAACTCGTGCGCCGCGTCCGCGAGCGCGACAACATCCTCATAGCCGGCGGACAGGACGACCTCAAGGGCAGGATATTCCGCATCGGCCATCTGGGTACATGCGGTATTGACAACCTCGCCGCCCCCGTTGCGGCAGTGGCGGACAACCTCGCCGAGATGGGCTGCGACATTGATGCCGCAAGCGCCGTGACTGCGGCCCGCGATGCCTTCCAAACCTGTCAGGAGAGCTCAGATGCCTACGATACTGGTCTGTGATCCTCTCGCCGAAGCCGGCCTCAACATACTGCGAGAAGTCGGCGATGTCCTCGTTGCCACCGACCTCGACGAAGCCGCGCTCGTCGCTGCAGTCGCTGATGTCGAGGCCATCGTTGTGCGCAGCGGCACCCGCGTTACTGCTTCCGTCATAGGTAACGCCCCGCAGTTGCAGGTCATCGCTCGTGCAGGCATCGGCGTGGACAACATAGACATTCCGGCCGCCACCCGCGGCGGCGTGATCGTCGTCAATTCCCCGGCCGGCAACACTCTCGCCGCCGCCGAGCACACCTTCGCACTCATGCTCGCCGTCGCACGCCGCATACCACAGGCTGCGGCCTCGCTGAAGGCTGGCGAGTGGGACCGGAAGTCATACACCGGCCGCCAGCTCTCTGACCGGACCCTCGGCCTCATCGGTTTCGGCAAGGTCGGCTCCGAAGTCACCAAGCGCGCTCTGGCGTTCGGCATGAAGGTCCTCGCCTACGATCCGTATGTCTCCCCCGAACAGGCCGAGGCCGCCGGCGCTAAACTCCTCGACAGCCTCCACGACCTTGTCGCCGCCGCGGATTTCCTCAGTCTCCACTGCGCATTGACGCCCGACACCGAGCATATCATCAACGCCGAGGTTCTCGCCAAAATGAAGCCGGACGCCGTACTCATCAACTGTGCGCGCGGCGACCTCGTGGACGAAGACGCACTGCTCGCGGCGCTCAGAGACGGCACCATTGCCGCCGCTGCACTCGACGTCTTCGCCGATGAGCCGACCGGAAACAAACTCCTCCTCGAGCTGCCCAACCTCATCGCCACTCCCCACGTCGGCGCTGCTACTGAGGAGGCCCAGGCAGGTGTCGCCGTGGACGCCGCCCGGCAGGTCGCCGACGTCCTTGCCGGACGACTCCCGCGCTGGCCTGTCAATGCCGCCTCCCTCTCGCCCGATGCTCTCGCCGCCATTCAGCCCTACGTGGACCTCGTCACGAGCCTTGGCGTCCTGGGGCATGCTCTCATGGCCGGGGCACCTCGCCGCATCGAGTTACTCGCCGCCGCTGACGTGGCCGGCGAGCACCTCCC
>JAUWOG010000410.1 GCA_030612305.1 Armatimonadota bacterium
CCCCGCTGGGGTCAGAAACCCCAGACCCCACCGCTCCGCTTGCAGCGGAGCGGCAGGAAAGGCAAGGGCTCAGAGGGTGTGGCGGTCCTTGATTTCGAGGTAGCGGTTGACGATGGATACGGAGAGGTCGTCGGCAGCCACGTCAAGGACCAGTACGCCACTGCCGCTCACTGCCGAGAGGGCCGCCTTCCGCTCCTCGGCGGCGCGGATGGCGACCGCCTTCTCGTAGCTCTCGAAAGCGTCAGCCGGATACTGGCCGACAGCAGCCTGCAACTCCGGGTCCTGGACCGCAACCAGCAGCGGTAGATGCCTCGGGTAGAGTGAGGCCATTCCCGACAGCAGTCGCGACGAGGCGTCGCGGTCAATGAGGTCGGTGAAGCAGATGACGAGCGAGCGCTTGCGCGAGCGGCTGAAGAGCGTGCTGAAGGCGAGCAGATAGTCCGGCTCATGGAGGCGCGGCTGCACGGCATAGAGCGCGTCGGCGAGACGCTGGACCTGCGCCTTCCCCTTGCCCGGTGCGACGAACTGCTCGACGCTGTCGGCGAAGACGAGAAGGCCGACGCGGTCGTCACGGCGGACGGCTACGTGTGCCAGCATCAGCGCGGCGTTGACGGCATGGTCGAGCTTCGACATCAGCCCCGCAGTGCCCGCCATGAGTCGCCCGGCGTCAAGCATGAGCATCAGACTCTGGCTGCGCTCGGCCTGGAACTGCCGGGTAATCGGCTTGCGCCGGCGCGCTGTGGCTTTCCAGTCAATGTGGCGGTACTGGTCGTCCGGCACGTACTCGCGCAGGCTCTCGAACTCCGTGCCCATGGCCGGTCGCCGGTAGGGACGGAAGCCGACCTGCGTGAGGCGCCCCGCTCTGGCAAGCTGCTCGTAACGCTGCAACTCCACCAGATTCGGATAGACCGCTACGTCCTGTGGCGCTACTATCGTCCGCTGCCAGTACGTCAGACCGAGGATCGTCAGGGTCCGGAAATGGAGGTTGCCGAAGCTGTAATCCCCGCGCGAAGCCGGCTGTGTCTCGTACTCGATGAGGTGCGTCGCCAGTGGTGCGAGCACTACGCGCACTTCTCGCTGCGGGGTGCGGAACTGTACCGGCGGATCGTCCTTGACGGTCATGCGCAGCCGCAGCCGGCTGAGGTTGCGCACGCGGATGGTGACTGTGTGCCGGGCGCCCACCGAGAGCGTGTCATCAGTCTGCCGGGACGCATCGAAGGCTGACAGCCGCCGGGAGAGGAGATGGTCGGCGGCCATGAGCAGGAGCACGCCGACGCCGGTCATGTATGCGACGGGAATCAGATGCGGCCGCGTCATCCCGAAGCCCATGACGAGGGCAGGCAACATGAGTAATGCCAGGCCGAGCGGCGTAATCAAGGTGAGACCTTTCCTTCAGCGCGGGACGGGCACGGTGGCCAGTATCTCGCCTACGACATCCCCGGCGGTGAGACCCTCGATCTCCGCCTCGGGTCGCAGGAGCAGGCGGTGGCCCAGTGCCGCCGGCGCGATGTCCTTGATGTCATCGGGTGTCATGAAGCTGCGGCCGCGCATCGCCGCAACGACCTTGGCCGCCTTCAGCAATTGCGCCGAGGCGCGCGGGCTGCAACCCAGCACGAGCGACGGATGCTCGCGTGTCGAGCGCGTAATCTCCGCCAGGTACTGCATCATCTCGTCGTTCACCTCGACGCGGAGTACCTCCTGCCGACATGCTGCAAGCTGCTCGTCGGTGACGACGCGCTGGAGGCCCGCCGCAGCCAGGTCGGAGTCGTCAAATCCCTCGTGGTGCTGTCGCAGTATCTGCAGCTCGTCCTCTTCCGACGGGTAGCCAATGACCACCTTGAGTGTGAAGCGGTCGAGCTGGGCCTCCGGCAGCGGGTAGGTGCCCTCGTATTCGATGGGGTTCTGAGTCGCAAAGAGGGTGAAGTCGGCGGGGAGGGCATGAGTGATGCCTTCGATGGTCACCTGGCGCTCCTGCATGGCCTCGAGGAGGGCTGATTGCGTCTTGGCGGGCGCGCGGTTGATCTCATCGGCCAGCAGCAGCTCCGTGAAGATCGGCCCCCGGCGCAGGTTGAAGGTCGAGTTCTCCATGTCGAAGACATAGGTGCCCACGATGTCGGAGGGCATGAGGTCGGGGGTGAGCTGGATGCGGCGGAACTCCCTGCCGAGGCACAGCGCCAAGCCCTTGACGAGCATCGTCTTGGCGGTTCCGGGCACCCCCTCGACGAGGGCGTGTCCTCGGGCGATGACGGCGACGATCATCTGCTCGATGACCGGCCGCTGCCCGGCGACGACGCGGCGCAGCATTTCCTCAATCTGTTGGGCGAGCTGTCTCGTGGCCCCGCTGTCCTGTTCCACTGTTGGCTGGCTCCTTGTGAGTCGGTCTCGTCGGATTGTGAGCGACGGTGCGGACATTGCGTTCCATAGCTGCGGCGGCCTGGCTGAGGCGCACGAACTCGGCGCGGCTCAGACGCTCGCCCGGCTGCACTGCAAGGTCAAGCTCGTTGAGCAGGAAGCTTATGCGGGCGGCGTCGAGAGATGAGTGTCTCTCGGCGCAACGCCGCGCAAGATGCTCGTTGTCATGGGGCGCACCGCCCGGCTTGAAGGGTGTGCGGCCGCAGTGTGCAAGCGTCTTCTTCAGCGCGGTGGCAATCGTCCCCAACGCGAAGGCGGAAGCGTCGGCCTGCATGAAGAGCTGTGCGAGTGCCTGGAGTGACTCGCGGGCAGAGCGGCGCAGATCACCGCGCAGAGGCACCGGCGCTCCGAAGCGGATCATCTTGCCCGCAAAGAACAGCCCGACCGCTACCAGACCCAGGAGCAGCACGCGCCACGGCTCTGACGCGAGGGCCTCCTGACCCTCGATGGAGACCAGCGACGTCCCGTGGTGATACTCATCAAAGTGGATCGTCCGGAAGGCCCGCAGGTGTGCGAAGTTGGTCGCCAGCACGACGTTGTCCGCCCGGCCTAGCCAGTGATTGCCCAGCATGTCGGCCTCCGCCAACACGACGATCCGGCCCAGGCCATGTGACACCTCTACGACGACGGCCGCGTTGTCCATGGAGACGAGCGTCCGCACCTGGCCCGGCTGCAGTACGGGCTGGAGGTAGCGTTTGATATGCTCTGACCGGGCCGCCTCCGGATAGGCCTTGGCGAGCGCTTGTGCGCTGGCTACCTCAAGCCGCAGATGGGACGGGATATAGACCTCCGTCACATCAGCAAGGAGCGCGGCTTCTGCCACCGGCGGTGCCGTCCCTGCGAGATCAGCCTCGTGGCGTACGCGCAGTCCCATCGGGCCGAGTAGCTGCTGCACCGGGGCGAGTACTTGGGGTACCGGCACGCCGCATCCCGCCGGCCCACAGCCCTGTGACGGAGCGGAGGCCTTCTGGCGACTCGGCGCGATGAGCAACGTACCGCCCGTCTCAACCCAGTCGAGGAGGTGTGTGACCTCGCCGCTGGTGAAGTGGCGCGAGGGGGAGAGTATGACCAGCGCCTTGTGCCTCGAGCCGAGCCGGGTCAGGCGCTGCCGGAAGCTGCGCACCTCGAGGCCCTGGCGCGTGAGGAGTTCGCCCAACGCCCTCGTGCCCCAGCGGTTGTACGAGTCAATGGCGTGATTCGTGCGGAGGTCCACAGGACGCGCGCCGCCCTGTATGATGTACGCGAGCGCCCCTATCGCCACCAGCAG
>JAUWOG010000082.1 GCA_030612305.1 Armatimonadota bacterium
GGTGACGATATGCGTGGGGTCGGGACAGCCAGCAGGGCCGTACTGCCCACAAACGGTGGAGCGGACGTTCCCGGCCGGTCAAGGCCCGGGGGGAGTCTGTACGATGCACGGTCCGCAGTCAAGTCCGGCTTCGCCCGACGACAAGCCCCCGCCGGCAGCAGATGACAAGCCCCCGCCCGCGCCGGAGGAGAAGCCGGAGGCCGGCCCTGCGAAGCCGCCGAGTGATTCCGACACGGGCACCGCGCCCGCTCCCGACGGCGGGAGTACGGCGGAAAGCGACACGAAGCCCGACATGACGCCCGCCACGCCACCTGCTCCGGCGGATACGGATTGACGCGCCAAGCCCGTAGTGGGATGCCTGCACCGCGAATCGTATGTGTGCCACCACCTGTGCGGCGCGTTGCTTGATTCTCATGGACAGACCAACGACGAGTGTGAGGATAATGTGGCTGGGCGTGCTCTTCGGCCTGGTCCTGTTCAGCTTTGTTGTGCGCCTGTGGGCACTGCAGGTGGCCAACTGGGTTGACTATGCGAAGCGTGGTCAGGAGCAGCGCAAGACGGAGGTGTACGGCCCGGCGCCGCGCGGCCTGATCTTCGATCGCAACGGGACGATACTCGCGGACAACCAGTACATCTGGAACGTGCAGGTGACGCCGCAGGACCTGCCCAAGCGGGAGGATGAGCTGGAAAGACAGTTCGCGATACTGGCGGGCATCCTGGGCAATACGTCCGCCTCCGAATTGCGCGAGCATTTCGAGAAAGTGGGGACAGACCGGCTGCAGGCGGAGCCTTTGCCGGGAGGCGAGGATGTGGCGTTCAAGGTGGTGGTGGCTGTTGAGGAGCGCAAAGGAGAACTGCCGGGGGTAACCATCGCTGAGAGCGCACGCCGGCACTATTCGCACGGGTCGCTGGCGGCGCATGTGCTGGGCTACGCACGGGGGATAACGGAGGAGCAGTTTGAGCGCTACCGCCACCTGCGGTATCCGGATGAGGTCTTCGCGGGGGGCTACGCGCCGACGCGGCCCGAGGGTCTGGAAGCGATGCCGGTATATGGGAAGGAATCGGTGGTCGGACAGACGGGCATTGAGCGGCTGTGTGAGATAGATACGAGCACGGCACCGCCGGTGCCGATACTGCAGGGGCGGCGCAGTCGGACGGTGCACGAAGTTGACCGGCTCAACAACCCCGTTCGCGTGATAGAGGAGGAGCCGGCGGCAGCGGGGGCGAGTGTGTATCTGACGCTTGACACACGGATACAAGCAGTCGCCGAGGCCGCGCTCAAGCATCAGATCCAGACGACGACGGGCAAGACAGGGGCGGCGGTATGCCTGGACGTGGAGAGCGGCGGCGTGCTGGCGATGGCCAGCTATCCGACGTTCGATCCGAACGGGTGGGGGCGGGGGGGGTCGCCGGAGGAATTCAAGGCGCTGAATGAGGACGGGCGCAAGCCGCTGTTCGATAAGGCAATCGGTGGACAGTATGCGCCCGCCTCAACGTTCAAGATGGTCTCGGCGACCGCGGCTCTGGAGACAACGCCGGTGAAGCTGGGCACGACGTATTTCTGCACCGGCGTGATCCATGAAGGCGCGCAGCACCAGCCCTTCGAGTGCTGGGACAGGCACGGCCGGGTGGATTTCTACAAGGCAATTGTGCAATCGTGCGATGTGTATTTCTATGAGTTGGTGCGCAAGCAGGGGCTGACCAGCAATGCCATCGGGCACCATGCCCGGCTGTTCGGCTTCGGGGAGGATCCGGGTCTGGGCTTGACCGGAGGGGCGCGGGGTCTGGTGCCGGACGCGCAGTACAAGCTCGACAAGAAAGACGACAGTTGGCGAACCGGCGACACGCTCAACATGGTCATCGGGCAGGGGTATCTGCTGGCAACGCCGCTGCAGGTGGCGATAGCTACGGCCGCAGTTGCGACAGACGGTGAGGTTATCGAGCCGAGCCTGGTGCGGAAGATCGCCTGGCCGAGCCACATGCACCGTAAGCCGACAATGTATGGGCGCAAGGTGCGGCGGCATCTGGAGTTGAAGCCGACAACGCTGGAGAGGGTTCGGCACGGGATGCGGCTGGCGGTGGCGCGGCGCAAAGGCACGGCGCATCTGCTGGCGGATCTCCCCTTCAAGTGCGCAGGGAAAACCGGGTCCGCCGAGCACGACAAACGGCTGAAGCCACATGCGTGGTTCACCGCGTTTGCCCCGTATGAGCATCCGCGCTTCGTGGTCACGGTGCTGATATCGGAGGGCGGGTACGGAAGTTCGACCGCGGGTCCGGCGGCGAAGAGCATCCTGGTAGCGGCGATGAAAGCGAGAGACAGGTCGGTTGCAGACGAATAGAAGGTTGATAGATGCTGCTGGGAGATGATGACAGAGAGCGCTATGACGAGTTCGTCGCGGCCTGCGAGTATGGCAACTTCCTGCAGAGCTGGGAATGGGGGGAGTTGAAAGCCACGACGGGATGGGTGCCGTATCGCATTGCGGTGGAGGAAGAGGGGCGGATCTGTGCGGCAGTGCAGATCCTGAGCCGTCCGGTTCCGGGGATGAGGAAGTGCCTGTTCTACAGCCCACGTGGGCCGCTCTATAGTCTGAGGCGGCCGGAGCTGTTCGAGGCGATACTGGCGGAAATCAGCGCCCTGGCGCGGCAGCACGGCGCGCTGGCATACAAGATAGATCCCGCCATTGCCGCCGATAGCTCCGATTATGTCGGGATGCTGGTTGAGCACGGCTTCGCGCCGGCCGGGGTCACTAGCGGGGGCTTCGGTGGGACCCAGCCGCGCTACGTGATGCAGGTTGATGTCGGCCCGGATGAGGAGGAGATCATCGCCAGGTTCAAGAGCAAGTGGCGATACAATGTCCGGCTGGCGGAACGCAACGGTGTGACCGTAAGCAGCGAGAGCAGCCGCGAGGAGATCGGGACGTTCTATGAGCTGCTGCTGGAGACTGCAGCGCGCGATGGTTTCAGGGTGCGAGCGCAGAGCTATTTTGATGACATCTACGACCTGTTCATCGCGGAGGGGATGGGTGGGCTGTTTCTGGCGAGCTTCGAGGAGCGTCCGATTGCCGGCGCGATAGTCCTGACGCTGGGCAAGCGGGCCTGGTATGTCTATGGGGCCTCGAGCAACGAGCACCGTGAGAAAATGCCGAATCATCTGATGCAGTGGGAGATGATGCGGTGGGCGAAGGCTCGCGGCTGTGAAGTGTATGACATGCGGGGAGTCGCCAATGCAGAGGACAAGGAGAGTCCGCTGTACGGGTTGAACCGGTTCAAGAGAGGATTTGGGGCGGGATACGTCGAATACATAGGCGAGTGGGACCTGGTGTATTCACCGATGTGGTATCGGCTTTTCAGTGCCGCTGAGCCGGCGGCACACAGGCTCCGACTCCTGATGGCGAAATTGAGGGGATAGGATAGCGTCAAGGCGGAGGTGCGCAGGACTGCCGCCGCCCTCGTGATAGACAAGGAGGGAGAACGTTGGAGAGCACGGAGTCGCCGTCTGAACTGTTTCGGGAATTCGTGCAAGGCCTGGCGAACTATGTGAAGGCGCTGGCCGGCGAGCTGGCGAAGGCCACGGGGAAGAAGCTGGGGCTGTTTGCAGCGGCCTCAACGTGTCTGATACTGGCGCTTATCTACCTGTCCATGGCGCTCATCAACTGGTTGACTCAGGTGCTGATGAGTCCCGTCTGGCCGTATGTCATCGTGGGTGGCATACTCCTGCTTGCGGCGGCGATTCTGTTCATGGTCGGGTTCAGGAAGAAGCCGAAGGAGGCTGAGCATGGCGACGAAGAAGCGGACGAATAAGCGCCAGGCCCCGCAAACTCCTGAAGCTGCGTTGCAGGAGCTGTCGGGTATCGTCAAGCGCATGGAGAATGCGTGCAAGGTCCGGGTGACGGAGACTGCCGGGAAGCTGCGCCCGAGCACGACTACGGTACTGGCGCTAGTGGGCGGCGCGGCGGTGACTGCCGGTATCCTGATCTGGGCATCACGGCGGAGGCAGGCTGTTGCGGCCCCGGAGGAGTCAGCGCCGGTGAGTGCCGAGCAGCCCGGAGAGTCCCGCATGGCACCGGGGTTGTCCAGGGCGCTTCAGGAGTTGCTTGCCACGGGCATCTCGGCGGGAATGAAGGCGTGGTCAAGACACCAGGAGCAGCGAGCACATGATGAGGCGGGACAAGGGACCCGCCCGGAGGCATGATGAAGAGGCCAGATATGGAACGGTTGATGGAGAGGATCATCCAGGCAGCGCTCGACCAGGGCGCTGATTTCGCCGACTTGCGCATTACCGATGCGGCGGCGACGGCGATTTCGGTTGAGGACGGCCGCGCGGACAGGATCTCGAGCGCGCGGACACGGGGCGCGGGCCTGCGCGTCCTTGTTGACGGTGCATGGGGTTTCGCCCCGACGAATCAGCCCGATGAGGCCGAGATGCTGCGGTGTGTCGGCGACGCCATCGAGATGGCGCGGAGCGCAGCGCCCTATGTCACCGACCCGGGGATGGTGGCGGAGATCGAGCCGGCACATGGCGAGGTCGGCAAGCCGCCACGGATCCGTCCGGATAGCGTCTCTCTGCAGGATCGCGTGAGGCGTGTGTTCGAGCTGGAAAGGGCGGCTCGCAGCTCTGCCGCCGAGAAGATAGCCAATACAACTGCGAGCTATGCGGACGGCTCGGGCGAGATGTTCCTCGCCAACAGCTTCGGTACATTTTTGCGCTATGAGGGCACCGGCACTTCGATCGGCGTGCAAGTGGTGGCGACTGACGGCGAGACGCGGCAGCGTGCCGTGCAGCGGAGGGCCAACCGCACGGGCTATGAACTCGTCGCGGATCTGGATATCGAGGCGCTGGGCAAGGAGACGGCGGAGAAGGCAGTGAATCTGCTGACTGCAGAACGCGCCCCGGCGGGGACCTTCGATGTCATCATTGACCAGCGGATCTGCGGGCTGCTGGTACATGAGGCGTTCGGGCACAATTCGGAGGCCGATGCGGTGTGGATAGGCGACTCGATTCTGGCGGGCAAGCTGGGAGAGAAGGTCGCCGCCGAAACGATCACTATTGTAGATGACGCGACGCTTCCGGGTCTCAATGGCTCGTTCGAATATGACCACGAAGGCGTGCCGGCACAGCGCCATGTCATCGTCGAGAACGGGATCCTGAAGGAGTATCTGCACAGTCTGGAGACGGCGGCGCGTTTTGGCGTGAAGCCGGGCGGTTCGGCGCGCGCTCAAGGGCATCAGGACCAGCCGATTGTGCGCATGAGCAATACGGCAATCGAACCGGGCGAGACGTCGCTGGAAGACATGATGGCGGAGATGGATGAGGGGCTGTATCTGACTGGCGGGTACTGGGGATACGTCTTCACGGGCCAGGGGCAGTTCACGTGCAACGTCGAGCACGCGTACGCAATCGAGAAGGGCAAGCTGGGGACGCACTATCGAAATGTGTGCATCTCGGGCCTGACGCTGGAGACACTGCAGAAGGTGACCGCGGTCGGCAATGACCAGGAGTTCGAGCTGGGCGGGACGTGCGGCAAGGGCGGCCAGGGGATGCCGGTGGACGCCGGTGGGCCCCATCTGCGGATCTCGCAGGTGGTCGTCGGTGGTCAAAGCGGCGGCTAGCTCGAACCGCTCGTCAAGGAATTTGCGAGTTGAGCGGAACCGGTCAGGAAACGCCTTTGGGGTTGGCTGACTTGTATCGTGAAACCAGATCGCAAATCCCCCTGTAGGCCAAGCTTCCAGCTTGGCAGCCGAACCACGAAGGGCCGGCAAGCTGGAAGCTTGCCCTACAGGTTCCAGATGGATGCAGGCCGGTGCGACAAGGCGTGTCAAGCTAGATGGAGGGACTTATGGACAACCTGCTGGAGGCCGCGCAACGAGCAGTGAAGGCCGCGATGGACGCCGGCGCGGAGTTCGCGGACGCGTATTGCAGCCAGGTGCGAGAGGTCAGTGTCGGTGTCGAGAACACGAGCCTGCGCGAGTGTGAGGTGGTGCGCGACTACGGTATCGGCGTGCGCGCGTTTTTCCAGGGCGGCATGGGTCTGGCCAGTGCGCAGAGCCTGGAGTATGACGATGCAGTGGAATGCGGGCAGCGTGCGGCGGAGCTGTCGCGGGCGGCGGATGCTGATCCGGACTTTGTTGGTCTGCCGGAGCCGGCTGAGCCGCCGGAGGTCGGTGAGCTTTTCGACGATGCGCTGGCCGGGCTGGCGGTCACTGAGGTCGTGGAATGGTGCCGCCAGGGCATCGAGGAGTCGCGGGCAATTGAGCCGGAGGTACGTCTGGAGGGCGGCGCCGATTTGGCGGTCGGCGGGAGTGCGCTCGCCTCTTCGACCGGCATCGCTCTGCAGCGTCGTGGCACCAGCGTGAATATCAACTTCTACGCTCTACTGACGCGAGATGAGGATGTGGGGACGTACTTCGAGTACGACGCGGCGCGGCAGCTTGCCGATTTCGTGCCGGGTGGAGTGGCTGCAAAGGCGACGGAGGAGGCGCGGCGGTATCTGGGCGGGCGGAATGTGGCTACGAAGCGGCTGCCGATCGTGCTGGGGCCGCTGGCCGCATCGGGGCTGCTCTTCTCGGTCATCGGTGATGCCAACGCCGAGCACGTGCAGCGGAACCGCTCTTTCCTCGGAGGCAAAGAGGGGCAGCGCATCGCGAGTGAGCTTCTGACGATCACTGAATGTCCGCTGGTGGCGGGGGGGCTCAGCTCGATGGCGTATGACGGCGAGGGCGTGCCCAAGGTCCGGCGCGAGCTGATCGAGGACGGCGTGCTGACGACGTATCTGCATAACTCCTACACCGCCAACAAGGCGGGCGTGGCGAACACGGCTCATGCGAGTCGCGGCGGCTATCGTGGCTCCGTCGGCATCGGCACTGCAAATCTGCAGGTGGCGCTGGGGAGCCGCACGGAGGCGGAACTCATCTCTGAGCTGGACGAGGGGCTTTATGTCACCTACGGCGGCATCCAGCCGGAGGGAGCCTCGGGGGACATATCGGCTACAGTTGACTTTGGGTTCAAGATAGAGAACGGCCAGTTCGCTTACCCGGTGTCCACGACGATGATCGGGAGCGACGCGCTTGAGATGCTGGGGAATATTGACGCGGTGTCGAGTGACTACCGTGAGGAGCCGGGGATTATCGTGCCGAGCCTGCGGATTGTCGGCATCCAGGTCGCCGGCGGAGAGTAGCGGCGCAGGCGCAACCCGCACGCGATGCGACGCTGGAAGTCGGGCCCACGTCTCTGGCGTGGATGCCCATGTGATTGTGAACCCATGGCACAGGAAGAACAGAGCACTGCGCAAGTCATAGGGATAGACCGGCCGCGCCACCCGTTGATGGGCGTGACGGCTCGGAGTCTCATCCTGGCGATACTCCTCACCTACATCGCCAGCTTCTGGATCAACCAGACTGAGGTGATTACGCACTTCTGTCAGGTGACCGAGGCCGTGCCGCCGATTCCGGCCGTTGCGATGTTGCTGCTGCTGGTGCTGCTGAACCCGCTGGTGCGTCGCATCGCCCGGCGCTTCAGCCTCGAGCGCCGCGAGATCATAATGATCTACGTCTTCCTGACCGTGGCGACGACGGTGACCGGCTGCGGCATCGGCCGGTTCTTCATGAACACGCTGCCGGTGCTCTTCTACTTCGATACCCCCGAGAACAACTTCGCCAGCCTCCAGCAGCACATTCCGTCCTGGATGGTGCCCCACGACCGGGAGGTCATACGAAAGCTGTATGAGGCATCAGAGACCGGTGCCGTGCCTTGGGGCGCGTGGGCATTGCCGCTGCTCATGTGGGGCATCTTCTTCCTGGCCGTCTGGGTCTGCATGATGGCGATAAGCACGGTCTTCCGGCGGCAATGGTCGGAGCGGGAAAAGCTCACCTATCCCCTGTTGTACTTGCCGATGGAATGTACCGAGGGGGTTGACGGGAACGCGCTTGTCGTCAACTTCCTGCGCAGCAAGATAATGTGGAGCGGCTTCGGGGTCGCCTTCTTTTTCAACCTCACCAATATCATCAACGCCTACAACCCGGCGTTCACCGCGCTCGGCAAGTTCTATGACCTCGGGGGACTCTTCACCGAGCATCCGCTGAGCGCGCTGCGGCCGATGTCGGTTCACTACCGGCCGGAGCTGATCGGCTTCGGCTACCTCGTGCCGACGGAAATAGCGTTCAGTGTGTGGGTATTCTACCTGGCGATGAAGGTGGAGAAGCTGCTGTTCACAATGGCCGGAGGGCAGATGCCGGGCTACCCGTTCTGG
>JAUWOG010000366.1 GCA_030612305.1 Armatimonadota bacterium
ACTCATCATGCCGACCTCTGGAACAGGCGAGGTATTCGGCTACCCGCTGGGCAACACCGCCTACAAGGAGCGTGTCGGGTTCCTGCCTGAAGGCCCGTACTTCTACGAGCACCTCAACGGCGTCGAGTTGCTGAAGTTCTACGGAGGCCTGTTCGGCATGGGCGGCAGCAAGCTGTCGGCGCGCACCGAAGAACTGCTCCATCTGGTGGGGATGTGGGACCGCCGCTTCATCCGCGTGCGCGACTACTCCCGAGGCATGAGGCAGCGTATCGGCGCGGCTCAATCCATGATCAATAATCCCGACCTGCTCTTCCTCGATGAGCTCACCTCCGGTCTCGATCCCATCGGCGCAATGGAAATGCACGAACTCATACTGGACCTCCGTGACCAGGGCAAGACGGTGTTCCTGTGCAGTCACCTGCTCAAGGACATGGAGCCACTGTGCGACCGCGTGATCATTCTCAACGCGGGCGAGGTATGCGAGGCGGGTCGAGTTGAGGACCTACTGCGCGTCGAGGATGAATACCGGCTGCTCATCTCCAATGTCTCCGATGAGCTGGCAGAGCAGCTCCAGGCGGCTGAGATTCCGACGGAGGTCGTTGCCGGCGGGCGCTTGGTCGCTTCTTTCGGCGATCAGTCTGCGGCACTTGACGCTGCCCAGGAGGCGGCGGCAGCCGGAGCGACTATCGAGGAACTCGGCGTGCATCAACGTACACTCGAAGAAGTATTCATTGAAGCCGTGGGAGGCGAGAAACAATGCGTCCAGTCCTCCGAGTAGCCAGAGCGACCTTTCACGAAGCCTGGCGCCGACGGTTCCTGAACGGAATCCTAGTTTTCGCCATTCTCATCATCGGCTCCTCATGGGTCTTCGCCTATCTGCAGCCTGGAGCCGAGTTGAAGATGATGGTGGATACCGGGCTCGGCGCAATCCGCTTTTTCGGGATACTTATCGCCGTCTTTCTCGGGACCCGGCTTGTACCAGACGAGATCGAGCGCCGCACGATCCACACGATACTCGCCAAGCCGGTCAGCCGCGCACAGTTTCTCTTCGGCAAGTTCGTCGGTGGGGCCGCAACCGTGCTCTTCAACATGCTGCTGATGGGCGTCGCGTTCTATATCGTCTTCGCGCTGAAGGCACCGGGCTTTCAGGCCGAGAGACCCGAGGACGCCCTGATTCTGCAATCCATGTACTCGAATATCGCCAAGGCCGTGGTGCTGAGCTTCTTCGAGGCTTTCCTCGTACTGGGTATCGCCGTCGTCGCATCCACGATATTCTCGTGGATACTGTCGGTTATCTTCACCTTCTTCATCTACTTCGTCGGGCAGATGAGTGATTTCTTCCAACAGCTTTCGGACCCCGACCGCGGTGCGTCGAAATTCGCTCAGCTCGTGCTCGGCACGGCGTACAAGGTCCTTCCGCATTTCGAGATATTCGACATCCGCGAAGCAATACTCAGCGGCGCTTACACGCCGTGGAGCATGTTATTCAAGAGCATGGGACAGGGCGTTGCGTACCTCATCGTTGTCCTGCTCATCGGGTACCTCGTGTTCAATGAGCGCGAGGTGTAGCATACGCGTCGGTGCGCCAACCGGACCCACGCCGTTGGCGTGGGTGCCCACGCGGGGAAGCCGGACTTACGCACTGGGGAGTTGCCAGAGATGAAGACCTACAAGGTTGTCGGCTGGCTGGCGATCATAGGGCTGATATGCGCCATTCAGCCGCTCGACAGAGCGGTGGAATATGACCGCCTGGTGCTGGGGCTACAACAGCCGACGCCGTGGTTTCAGATAGTCGCTCGTAGCAGCGCCGGCGAGACTGAGCTGGCTGTTACGGGAGTCACAGGCGTTGTCGTCGGCGCGGCGCTGGGCGGCTTCCGTGAAGTTGCCGCCACGATGCTGTGGATGAAGGCGCATGAGTACTGGTCGAAGGGGGAGGCGCTGGAGGTCAAGGCGCTGTGGGTGATGAGGCTGGTCACGCTGCTCGACCCGCACTGGCTCGAGCCGTGGCGCGTCACCGCCTGGCATCTGGCCTACAACCTGTATGTGGAGACCGACGACCCGGAGTTGCAGCAGAAGTACCTGCAGATGGGGGTTGACTCGCTGAAGGAAGGCATCTCCTGGAACCCCAACCGCTATGATCTGTACCTGGAGTTGGCGTGGACGTACTTCGACAAGGTCGAGGACTTCGAAGAGGCCACGAAGTGGTTCCAGGCCGCGATGCGCTACCCTCATCCCGAGTATGTTGACCGCCTTGTCGGCCATGCCTACGAGCGGATGCCGGATGTCCCCAAGGCCCTCGATGCCTACGACTACTGCCTGAAGCGCGACCCGCAGGATCAGACGGCGACGGGCGCTACGCTGACGATTCGCGAGCGGTATCTGCGGCCGTGGTACCTGGCCGAGCGGGGGGATTATGAGGCCGCTCTGGAAGCCATCAACGAGTATCTGAATGCGAAGCCGAGAAGCTCGCTCGGGCTCCATGTCAAGGCGGCTATTGCCGAGCAGGCCGGCAACACCCAGCTCGCATACGACACGTGGAAACTCGCCGGCGACATGTCGGCACTGGACTTCTTCGCCCAGCGCAAAGCAGTGGAGTTGGGGCGCGAGCTGGGGATACCGATCAAGGCTACGCCGCAGTACCTGTACATGAAGCGCACCAGGGAGCTCAAGGTTGACCGCCCCGGCGAGCAGCAGATGCGGTAAGTGAGGCGGGAGCGGACAGGATCTAGATGAAACGGGATCGCCAGGCAACTCGCCTGGCGATTTCTATTTCCGCCGCCCAATGACTGTCGGATGTACCTGCCAGTGATAGTGTCCCATTTGTGTGGCCTGATTTGTTGGCAGAACTGTGAACTCCCATTCGGGGCAAATTCGTGACGGAATAGAACAGAACCGGATTTTACTTACTGCATTATGTAGATGGACGCGGAATGTTCATCCAGAGTGTCGGGCACAAGCGCTTTTTTGGGCCGATTTCCAGAATTAGCCGCAGAATGGTCACTGGATAACACATAATCCTGACGGAAAGTTCAACTGGAGTGTGGGGGTCAACGCTGATTCGGGGTGATTTCGGCTCATTTTGGGCGAATCCGGCCGGAGGCTGTAGGGGTCAAATCAGATTTTGCACAAGTTTACGGCGATTCGCTATACCGATTTTGGCTTGACTACAGGGGTCAAACGGCCTGAGTGCAGGGGTCAAATGATGCAAGCTTGGCCGCGGCCCAGCTTGCATCCGGACTTCCCTTCGCAAGCTCCACGGGCGCATATCTACCCTGTGGAGGATACCCAGGCGAGCTTTTTCCCTGGCGAGAACCGATCGTTTGTCGTCTTCCGCCCGGGGGCTTTTTTCGGTTGACTTGCATCGAAGCAAGAGCACGCTCGGACTCGATCCGGAGGGCGCGCGCGAGTTGAGTGTGCTACCTGAACCAGAATGCAACTGGCTATTAATGGATCGGACCAGACTACAGCGATACTTGCCTGATGAGTCACTAGGTGGTCGCCAGTTCGCCGGTGAGGCGCTGGCGGAGGAGGGTGTTGCGCTTCATTTCATCGGCGCGTCTGACCGCAGTCGCGAGGCCCTTCTTGTCGCCGACGACGACGGCCATGCGCTCGGCGCGGGTCAGGGCGGTGTAGAGCAGGTTACGCCGCAACATGATGTAGTGTGTGCTGTGCATCACTATCACGACGGCGGGATATTCGCTGCCCTGGGATTTGTGCACGGTCAGCGCATAGGCAAGCTGAAGCTGGTCGCCCTCGTTGTACTCATAGTCCACACGCCCCTCATCAAACTCGACGACAAAGCACTTGTTCCTGGGGTCTATCTCGACCAGCTTGCCGATGTCCCCGTTATAGACTTGCTTGTCGTAGTTGTTCACGTTCTGCAGGAGCCTGTCGCCCTGACGAAAGACGTCGTCGCCGCGCTGTATCTGCAACTGTCCCGGGCGCGGCGGATTCTGCTTTTACTGCAGCGCGCGGTTGAGCTCCGTGACACCCGCCG
>JAUWOG010000025.1 GCA_030612305.1 Armatimonadota bacterium
GGGCGGGGGGGCGGCGCGGGGGGCGGGGCCCGGCGCCCGGCCGCCCCGCCCGCGCGCCCCCCCCCCCCCCCACGACGTTGCCTTTGCCTTTGCTTTTGCCTTTCCCTTTACCCTCTGCCGTTTGCCTTTCCCTTTACCCTCTGCCTTTGCCCTCTGCCTTTGCCTTTGCCGTCTATCCTTTTGCAAAACGCTCCGCAATCGGCGCGATGATGAGCACTCCGGCCCCGGCTATGGTGAAGATTATCCCTATCGCGAGCACTGCATACGGCTCGGCTTTGCTCAGCTTATCGTCCTCGATGATATACTGTTCCGGCGCATCCGGCATATACTTGATGACCACTGTACTCCCGCCCGGCGTCCGGTCATAGAACGGTGCTGACACTGCATTCTCTACCACGATACTCTCACCGTCTGCCGCGCGAAAGCTCACCTTCACATAGCAGTCCCGCCGGTCCACGGCGATCACTTCACGCTTGGCCCCGATCTCCCCCTCGGTCGTCAGGCCTTGTCTTTTCAGACGCTGCATCTGCCCCAGCGTGAACCGGCTCACCGTGATCATATAGATACCTGCCGCCAATAGCGCCAGCCCTGTCACCAGCGGCAGCACACTCATCGCTCGGCCATTCCGCTACCTGCTCCTCCACTTCGACATGCTCACTGCTTCCGCACCAGCCGCCACGCATCCGGCGTCATGTTATTGCCTGCCACCATCCACAGCGCGTCATCATACACAAACACGCTCGCCGCATGGCGCGGCGCCCAGGGAGTATCCGGCAGCTCGTACCAGTTCACGCCGTCGCTCGAGTACCACACATCATTGCGATTCCCGCTGTCCCTGTTGCACCCCTCCATCACCCACAGCTTGCCATCGAACACCGCGACGTCATGGTATTGACGCGGCTCCCACGGCGCGCATTCCACATGTCGTTCCCAGTTCACGCCATCTACCGAGCTCCACACATCATTATAGAAAAGCCTGGTCGGGACCTTCGGCGTATCATACGTCCCGCCGCCCAGGATCCACATCCTCCCCTCAAAGACCGCGCCCCCACCGACCATGCCACGCTGCGCCCAGGGCACTTTCTCCGTCACCCGTGTCCATGTCACGCCATCGGCCGAGTTCCACACATCGGTATAGAAGACCTCATCTGCCGGTGCAAACTGTGGAAGCGTCTGCCCGCCCATGATCCAGATCTTGCCATCGAAGACCACGGTATAGTGCAGCACTCGCGGCGCCCAGGGCACTTTCTCATTCACCAGCTCCCAGTTGACCCCATCCACACTGTTCCAGACGTCGGTCTGGTAGTGGCCCTGATTGCAGTCCCCGCCCACGATCCACATCTTCCCATCGTGGACGGCGTACCCGGCCGTATGCCTGCCTTCCCACGGCGCTTGCAGCATCTCCAGTGTCCATGTTACCCCATCGGTTGAGGACCACACTTCGCTATTGCAGATGTGGGGGAAATGCTCTTTATCGCGCGGGTTCCATCCACCGAGCAGCCACATTTTCCCTTTGAAGACGAGCGCACCGGCCCCATCTCGCGCGGCGAAGGCGGCTTCTCTAGTCGCGCAGATCCATTCATACCCGCCCTCATCCTGCGCACCAGCGCCTTTGTTTCCCTCGGTCATCTTCGGCCCTCCCAACGCATTTGCCTTTGCGTCATCCGCACCATGGCCGGCTTCCGCCTGCGACGCAGCCACTCCGGCCTTGCCTTTGTTTTCCTCGGTCATCTTCGGCCCTCCCAACGCATTTGCTTCTTCGTCATCCGCACCATGGCCGGCCTTTTCCTGCGAGGGTGTGACCGCGCCATCCCCTTTGTCTTGCTCGGTCATGGTCGTCCCTCCCAACGCATTTACCTGTCTGTCATCCGCGCCGCCCCTACTGCCGACGCTGCCCCATACAACAACAATCGCCGCTACGAGCAGCGGCCCGACTCTGTTCCCCGCGATGTGCATATCAACCTCCTTCACCTTCATGCGCCCTCGCCATCTGTCGTCGCCATGCGTCGTTGTAGGGGCACACAGCGTGTGCCCGTGCCGTTGCCTCTGCCGTGTGCCTTCCCGGGGGTGGCCCAACCCGTGCCGTCTTGCGATCCCCCGCGAGAAAGAACCTCGCCTTGGGCCTTGACGCCAACGCTGATGTGATATATGATATTCGCAGTGGAGGCGTGTGAGCGGAGACTTATGAGCGGTAACGTCGTCCCGCAGTGGCGGTCGTCCTCGTTGTACCTCGAATAGACGGCGGTCGAGCCTTTTTCACCCCATGACCGTCTCTTCTTTCATCGGCGGTGTTCTCCTAGCGGACAGTTTGCGGCCTACGTGTGCGCCTAGTGCCAGCAAGGAGGTGGCGCCGTGGATGATCCATCCTCGTGCTCCATGCTACCGATACTATTCCGTGCGGCTGCCCCAGCCACCTTGATCGGTCTGATTCTGCAGCTCCGGTCAACGTACGGCCACTTGGAGAAGCCCCGGCAACGGCTACTCCGAGTACTGAGTGCATTGATCTGCTGTGCGGCAGCCATTCCGCTCATACCGTTGCTCTCTTTGGCCCTACTAGCATTGTCAGTCCTTGCTTGGATTCTCTCCGGCGGACTAGATGATTTGTGGGATTCGCTCGGCACAAAACCGCCTCCCAAATACCTGAAAACTGGAATTGTCGTTACTGTTACTGCCTCTGTCCTCTTCGCCCTTATCCTCGCCCTTAGCAATCCCAGCGATGATGACCGGGAGAGGGTGGTCGTTCGACTGCAGAGCTGTACTCTCATCCTAGGACGTGCGACGTACTTCGCCTCCGAGAATGGCGCCTGCACGGTTCCGTTTTCTGTGGAGGTGCCCTACGATGGTTATTACTCCGTACAGACATATCCCCGGGCGCTGATGTCCGAACCGCTCGGCAGCATCTTGCGTAGAGTCTCTAAGTCGCTGCCAGACGAGCACTGGCGCGAGGACGACTGCAGGGCCGCGGCCAGGTTGCTGAGCGACCAATTGTTGCTCTATCCAGAATGTCCCGCGGAGTGGCGCAAGAGGGTCTTCGAGTCAGTATTGCTGCAGATGAAGGACATTGAGGATCCAAAAGAGTTCTTGCGCATACTCCACGATGATGAGCCGGGCGTCATGTTGTTCATTTACCACCACGCCGGCGCATCGCTCAACTACTCAGCCGAAATCCCACGGGCAGGCGGGCAACACGCGCAATCCTACAGCTTCTTAGTCTTTTGCAGGCTCGGAGATGTACCGACAGAGAAGCCGCGTGATCTGCCGGTCACAGGTGACGGAGAATTTGGTGTTATCTACGGAGGGGTCTCTCATGAAGAGCAGCCTAGCGCGTATCACTCATAGCAAAGTCGTGCGGGCAGCCGTAGCTCTCATCTGCCTCAGCGGATATGCGGTGTACTCACACACGCACTCCTGGCGATACACAGCACGACTTGTCCCCCTTGATGCTGAGAAGACGATCACCGTAAAGCTAATCCCTGCACGGACGCCCTATGGGCGAGCTGGACCGCGGGGTGTTGCCTGGGATGGCGTGGATCGGTTGTATGTGTGTGACACTAACACGACCGCGGAGGGTGCATCAAGCGTGCAAGCTTTTGCCCTACGGCCACTGGGTCCTCTTCCTCTGCGTTGGTTTGGCGAAGTAGTACGTGATGACGGTAGAACGATACTGGAATCCCCTGTTGGAATTGCAGTGACGTCGGCCGGCGTCTGGCTCACTGACTCAGACGCCGAGAGCGTGTACTTGCTCGCCCATGACAGCGACAATCAAGCCATGACAGTCAAGCTACGCATCGACCTCGATGAGCTTGAAGTCTCATGCCCGACTGACATGACTGCCGCCGCCGATGGAGGTGCGTATGTGCTATTGGGCAAGGAGGGCGCGATCCTCCGCGTCAAACCCGACGGTAGTACTCGTCTCTGTCGTGTGCCACAGATCCGGGGCGCCGACGGGATGACTCGGAGAGGGCACTTCGCCGTCCGGACTGCAGGCTCGCTCCTCATAGCTGTGGGGCACAGGCAATCAATAATGGAGATCCCACTTGCAGGCAGTGGTGACATCTTGTCTGGGGACATCCGTACCATCGTCAGGCACCTACAACGCCCCACCGATGTGGCCTGTGCGCCTGACGGAACACTGTGGATAGCGGAACCGGGCAGGGGCCGTGTTGTGGCCGCTGTGAGCGACCAAGCACGTCCCTCGGCCCAACTGGACATCGGCAGTTCGGTAGCCGGGGCATTCGAGTTCCCCTATCGCATTGCCACGTCTGAGGTTGAGAACGGTTCCTATAAGATTGCCGTTGCAGACCCTGGGGCAGGATCTGTGTTCGTAGTCAGTGTAGCTGTCAAGGATTACGCGAACGAGGAGGTGCATGTCGGCTCGGGGTAGAATAGTAGCCTACCGTTAGTCGCACCAGCTTGACACGGGAGGCGCTAGTCATGCCACATCCCCAGCCCAAACCCTTGTCTAGTCAGACTGTTGAAGACCTACTAGGCCGCGAATTCCTCCGCATGTTCTGCCTGGGTTTCTCACAGGCTTTTGATGTGCCGGTGACCCTGCTAGTGAGGAACGAGGAGACCGATGACGCTTCCCTAGAGAAACGGTTTGATCGCATACCGGCTGATAAGGAGCAGAAGAAATGGTGCCCTTTCTGCAACACATGCAGGGCCTCGGATGAGGGGAATAGGCTTTGCCTCTTGGATGATGCTCAGGTAGCCACGGACTGGATCCAGGGACGGACTCTCCCTGACCCCCCGTACTATCTCTGCCACGCTGGCCTTTGCGATATCTCCGTCCCCGTAACAGTCCTCGGAAAAGTCGTCGGCGTATTCTTTACGGGCCAGAGACGGCCGGATGAGAGCTTGCCGCACCTGCAGAAGCAGGCTGTTGAGCGGCGCGACGAGATCATCAAACAGCTAGGGTTGGGTCAGCAGGAGTTGGTAGACTCCTGGGAAGCCGTCGAGGAAGCCGGTGACGAGGCACTCCGGGAAATACACCGGCGCCTTGCCGAGATCGCTGACCGCTTGGGGTCGGTTGCAGAGGAGGTGTACCGTCAGCGCTTTGCAGCCGAGAAGGAAAATGTATTGAGCACATTGCTACAAGAGCTTCAGCCCGACGCAGCGGGGCCCTGGCAGGAGGTGGATAGCGAGAAGCTACTCAGCACTGCGGCTCAAGCCGTACGAGACTTCGCTGGCCTAGACTGGTTCGTGGCCATTTCAGAAGATCCCGAAACTCGATCACACGTTTCAGCCGGCGAAATCGAACCTGAAAGCCGTCAAGATTACTATGAGCAGATTTTCCGCCTTGTGAAGAACGCCAAGGAACTTAGGCGCAAATGGAATGAAGGGAAGATCGTCTACTATGCCGCAATAGACGGCCACCAGCATAGAGAAACGATCCTTACTGATCTATTGAAAACATGTCTCAATACTGACGCGAAGCATGAGTACATCGTCTTCCGACACCTCCGGAGCACATCCTACGTCAACACCGTTGTCATCGGGGCCGCCATGAAGGCCCGTGATGCCGACGTCTGGTCCAACGAGGGAGCAGAGCATCTCACAGAGAACGTAGCCGCCATTACCGACCAGATACGAATACTGCTCGACATTGCCGAGAGTGCGCGCTTGCAGCAGGCGTTCATTCGCGATACTGCACACTCCCTGAGATCACCAGTGAACTGGGTTATGGCTGCGGCGGCAGGTCTCCAATGGGCCGTCGAACACATGCAAGTCGAAGGCCCAAGCGCTCTGCAGCAGATCACCGACGCCGGCGAGGAGCTCGTTGATGCTGCTGATGCAATGCGAGTGCGCGTCGAAACCTATCAGTTTATCGGCTTGGCGGACGTAGCGCAACGTGTGTACAGCTTCAAGATGGTTGACCTGATAGAGCTCGTGCAGAACCTCAAGCGCTGGTATGAGTACGAAGCCTCTGATCACAACAAGGTCATAGCAGTGAAGGCAGACGTGGGTCTACTCATGGCTGAGATAGATGTCGGCCATTTCCAGATCGCTCTGGCCAACGTCCTCCACAACGCCGTGAAGTACAGCCATTCGAACAAGACCATAGACATCAACATCTATGCACCGGGCCGAGGCGACTTCGTCAGGATAGTGCTTCAAGACTATGGTCTCGGCATACATCCCGACGAACTGGAACTAGTCAAGAGACGTTACTATAGGGCCCGAGAGTGGCACGATGAAAAACGCACCATTCCTGGTTCAGGCATCGGCCTGGCGGTAGCCGATGAGATTGTGCGAGCTCACCAAGGCACTCTGGAGATAGCAAGTTCGCGCCCATCACAAAAACACACGAGCACTCCAGGTGAGGGCTACGTAACCACCGTTGTCATCAGCATTCCCAAACAGCAACCCCGATAGACAGGAGACATCAGATATGTGCAAGACCTACGGCATCTTGCTCGTTGAGGACGAGCAGTACCAGTACAACGCCCTCGTCAAGCGGCTTAATATGCAAGGAATAGAGACTGTCGGAGTCCACGATGCGTGGGCGGCCGCTTCGCAAATGGCCGAGCGGGGTTTTGATGTTGCACTGATAGACCTGATGATCCCTTGGGGCGACACGCCCGAGGAATTCTGGCAGCATGAACATCCTGGCATCGCTTTGGTCGAGGGCATCCGCGCCGGGCACCTGTTTGGGTGCCGCCTACAGATCAACCCAGAGGTTCCCATCCTCGTCCCAACTGCAGTCAACCGCGGCGACTACGCACATCTGCTCGACTTTGCGAACGTTTTCGCTTTCCCCAAACCCTTCAGTCCTGTGGAGATGATGAGCAAAATCGAGGACTTCCTTCGCCCTACCGAACGCACTCCAGAGTAGCTGCCGCCTTCCCTGCTGCACCCCATTCCTTCACCAGCGCGCCCATACCGTTGCCGTTCCCGACTTCGCTTCCCTCTATCCCCTCACCGCCTTGTAGCACGCCACGATATTCTCCGCCGGCACATCCGGCTGGATATTATGCACCGGGCAGAACACGAAGCCGCCGTCCTCGGCGAGGTCCTCGACCCGCCGCCGCACTTCCTCCTCAACTTCCTGGACGGTCCCACGCGGCAGCACATATTGCGTATCGCAGCCGCCGCCCCAGAACGTGATGTCCTTGCCAAACTCCCTTTTCAGCCGCGCGGTGTCCATATCTACCGCCGAAACCTGCACTGGATTCAGCGCATCTATCCCCAGCTCGATGATATCCGGGATCAGCGCATACACCGAGCCGCAGCTATGCAGAAGCAGCGGCTTCCCGCACATCTGCTTCAGGCCGCCCCAGAGCCGCTTATGGTGCGGCTTGACCATTTCCCGATAGAGTTCCGGCGACATCTGCGGCCCGTTCTGGGTCCCCAGATCGTCATTCACCACGATGATATCGCAATGTTGCGCGACCGGCAAAAAGCTCTCAAAGCGCCGCAGATAGGCGTCCACGAGCCGCTCCATCAGCGCATGAGCCAGTGACTTATTGATGAGCAGGTCCATCATGAACTGCTCGAAGCCGCGCAGCCACTGGCCCGCCGCCAGGATGTGATCATAGACATTCCCGGCGATGAAATACTCCGTACTTGCCCGCAGTTTCTCGGTCCGGGCAGCCATCTGCTCCATCGGCAGATCCCACCATGGCGCCCAGTCGAAATCGTCAATGTATTCCGGCTCATGGTCGAAATCCGCCTCGCAAGTAGCATCCGCATACGGGCTGAAAAAGATTGGCTCAAAGTACAGCCCATCGGGCTTCCGCAGCAGAATAACCCTTCCCAGGTCAATTTCAGCCGCCTTTCCGAGCCCGATTTGGCCTTGGGGGTTAGGGCCAGGGGCCTGCTCCCCACCCCCTGCAACAAGCGGTTTAGGGGTAGGAGCAAGCACTGCTTGCGAGCCGTCCTTGAGCGTAGTGGGCCTGAATTCTGCCGGAACGAGGCATGGAGAGTCGTCCGGAAGCGACTCCTGAATCCACCGTAGAGGCCCCGGATGGACCCCTACAGTGTCCCCGCCGAGCGCTTTTCGGATATCCTCATCAACTAGCGCAGCTTGCTGACAAATCTCCCAGATTCGGGGCGGCTGACCGACCGTTTTCCGGGCCTCTCCACCCGCCGATTCCCGCTCCGAATCCGCCCCCGATTTCCGCTCCGCCGCCTCGTCGCGAGACCTTGATTCCCGCTGCGTTTTCTCCTCGCCCGCCCCCGATTCCCGCTCGGAATCCGCATCCAAACTCTCCTCGTGCACCTCCGATTTCCGCTCCGCCGCTGGATCCGCCGCCGCCGCTTCGCCGCTTAGATACCGCCGCAGCTTATTGTACGCGATTCCCGTCAGCGTCGAGGAATCGCACCCACCGACATCAATCGGCACCATATCGGGCTGCCGATGTTCAAGCGCCGCCTGCACCCGCTCTCGTGAAGTCATCATGCCCTCCATTTCTCACCAAAGCGCCCCGCACCTGCCAGACCAAATGCGGGAAGGTAACGCAGTCCGGCTGGAAACCCGACCTACGCGACCAGATGAGAGGAATCAAACGGAGGACGCTAGAGGACGACGTGGCGCGCTACTCCGGGAACCAGGCGCGGAGGAAGGCGGCCAAGGGGCCCGGGTAAATGGCCGTCGCCAGGTGCTCCACGCCATGCTGATTCCCCCACGCATACACGATGTGCGTCTCGCCCTCGAACTCGCAGAAGTCGAAATCCGAATTGTTCACGTCCACCGCCGTCGCAATGCGCTCCCTCTCCCCCACCGTGAACTCCGCACCGTCGGCCAGGATGCGGTCGTCATCATCCGCCGCCAGCACCGGGTTCAGCGGACTCAGCTCCCACTCGATCAGGTCCGGCGAGCGCGCGATGTACTCCAGCCAGCTCACCTGCTCCGGTGACTCCGCCATGTACTCATTCCAGTTCGGCGGGCCCGCGTCGAGGATCGCCTCGAGGTAAATCATGTAGGAGCGCCCATCCAGATAGCGCAGGGCCGGACAGGCCGCGTAACGCTCGCGAGTGTGATTGTGCTCCGTCGGCAAGGTCTCCCAGTTGATGAGGTCCGCCGAGCGCGCGAAGAACATCGTGAAGGCCACGCCGACCTCGTCCTTCGGCTCGCCACACTCGAACGCCATCGTGTAGCCGTCGGGGTCCGCGCAGACACTCGTGTTGAAGATGCCCCAGCCGGGCAGGTGCAGCGCCACGTCCGTCTCCCAGTTCTCCATGTCATCCGACCACCACACGCGCACCTCTTCCCCACCCCAGATGTCGGTGCCATAGACGAAGAGCCGGTCGCCCTCGACATGCGCGCAGCCGAGCACATAGCCATGAGCGAAGGGCGGACTCGCCGCGCCAGTCTCGATGTCAATGAAGCGGAAGTAAGGCTCCCCGTCGAGGTTGGGCTGGTAGTACTGCGCGCGGACGTACTCGTAGCGATAGAGGCGGCCCTTCCAGACGATGGGCGTGGCCTCGACGAGATCGCATACGATGGTTCCGGTCTTGATGATGGTCGGCTTGTCAGGCATGTCAATCACTCCTCGTTTTGGTGAATGGTGAATCTGTCACTGGCGGAAGAATCAGGGGCAACCGACTCGGGGGCGGAAGCGAAGCTTCCGCGCGAAGCTGAGAACGCGATGAATCGCGTTCCCACCTGACCTGCGCTTGGCGCAGGTCAGGCCGAGCCACCCATCTAGTGAATTGGTCGGCCCAAGCGACACGACGAACAGTTGCCTCTCTCCAGTTCATCTGCTTACCTTGCGGATGATGGCACCTGCGAATACCGCGATGCAGATGACGCCGAGGACGGCTTGAAAGCAGACAAAGAATTGGCCAAGTGATCCGTGTGGTCGCATGTCCCCGTAGCCAAGAGACGTGAACGTTACTGCGCTGAAGTACAAAGCATTTACGATCTGTGCGGGGATCTCACCTATCGGCCCCATGTGCGCTCCGCGAGCGATTACGAAGCCATGTGCCGAGTCCTGAATCCCGACAAGAGAATGGATGACGCCAAACAAGAGAATGAGAACCGCCATGATGCCAAGGACCCGCGTGGGGCTCTCCGCGTGCTGACACGTGTAGTATGACAGACACCAGACTGCGCGAGTCGCATAGTGGCTGAGCCAGTTCCATGCACGCGGCAAGGGCCCTCGATCTTCCGCTGTGGGCGGGCCCTCCGCAGCCAGTGCAAACCGCCGGCACTCCATCTCGCGGATGAAGAACTGCCCGGCGGTCTGGTAGTCGCCCGATTCCTGATAGCTCATCTTTATCTGGCGGTATATGGCGGCGCAATCGGCGAATCTGCTGCGGTCTTCCTCGCTGCGCGCATCAATCTCATCCTGGACGATCGCGCCTTCGCCCCATTGCGCCCCGTCGAGCTTGGCTTGCGGCGATAGCTCGAAATCGAGGAGACACGCGCCGCGCAAGTTCGCGCGCCTGAGGTCAATGTCGCCTGTCAGCGTTGCCCGCCAGAGGTCCGCTCCGCTTAGATTAGCCCACGGGAGGTAGGCTCCGCTCAGATTGACGTACCACAGCTTCGCTTCGCTCAGATAGGCACCATGGAGGTTCGCTCCGCTCAGATCGGCGTGTGAGAGGTTCGCTTTCCTGAACTTGGCATCCCATAGCTCAGCTCCGCTCAGATCGGCGTGTGGGACGTCCGCTCCGTTCAACTCGGTATCCCCTAGCTCCGCTCCGCTCAGAGAAGCAAACCAAAGCTGGGCTCCGCTCCGAACTGCCGCCTCGAGTTGCTCGCGCAACTCGTCTGGGTCGCGCTCGCCGGAATAATGGAAAATGCAGCGCGCTTGTCCCTCCTCCTCGGCATGACGCGGCAGGCCACACAGTTCCCCGAAACCACCGCTTTCGCGCTGGCAGCGCATCTCGCGCGCTGGCTGGTGGCCGTCATTCTCCGCGGCGAGGCGATCCCATAGGTCCTTGTCGGGCCACTCGTCGCGCTTGTTCATGTACTTCGTGCGCTGCGATTTCGCGCTTTCATTGTCAGTCATTTTGGGGGTTTCCTATTGGTGGTGGGGAGAGGGGCGGATTCGGAAGGAGCCTCTGCCCTACCTTCGTTGATATTGAAAAAGAGCAACAACCAGAGCGGGGTGCTCTTGTTGTTGTCTCTAGTATCTTCTCTAAGGCCTCTAGATGTATATGTGCGGAAAATGCGCACAGGGGGCTTGAGGTTTTGCGTACAGGGGTGTGAGTCTTTTTCGGGGAGGGCTGTGCGGGAATTACGCACAGGGTGGAGTTACCAAGGGTATCCCATCCGTATTTTACGTACAGGGGGCTTTTGGGGGTAGAAATCGTGTTACTCACCGCCTGTTTCATCGTCGCCTGCTGGGCTGTCGGCGTCGGCTCTGCGGCGGGTGCTCTCCGGGCCATAGCCGGGTGCGAATTGCAGCCCGTACATGCGGGACTGCGACCGGCCAGCATCGTGTTGCT
>JAUWOG010000183.1 GCA_030612305.1 Armatimonadota bacterium
CAGAGCGGCGAGAGTGACTATGAGCAGGGCGAGCGTCGTCTTCGTGGCGAGTGTCATTTGCGGATAGCTCCCGAGTTACGGCGCGCACGTGTATGGGGTATTTCATCAAGGAGGAGTGGTTCACCTGCCGGTACTGGAGGGGAAGGTCCGGCTGATAGAGAATAGGGTGAGCGCGTGAGCATGGAAGAACTCCGGCGGAACGAAAGGGGCGATGAGGATGGAAGTGGCGCCTGGCGACGAGTTGATGGGGTACTTGGCGGGTGCGAGCGGAGTGGCGGCAGTCGTCTGGATTATTGGTATTCTGGTTATGGGTTTGTTCTGGCTGGTAATGGCGATCTGGGTGGGTTTTGACGCCTCGTCGCGACGTCAGCCGGGGTTCCCGTGGTTCGTGCTGGCGTTGTGTCTGACGCCGGTGGGCCTGGGTGTCTGGCTGGTGGTGAGGGCTTTTGTGCCGGCGTCTCCCGTGGGCCAATCTGCTTGAGATTGTCCTGCGGGCAGTGATGAGGGAACGATTTGGGCTCGGCTCGCGTCAAATGAGT
Source organism: Armatimonadota bacterium (assembly GCA_030612305.1). Lineage (GTDB taxonomy): Bacteria > Armatimonadota > Zipacnadia > Zipacnadales > UBA11051 > UBA11051. The sequence goes on from JAUWOG010000183.1 coordinate 540, forward strand.
ACTCCGGCCGGGATGCTGGTATATCGGCCGGCGTGACGTTTCCATCCAGTCGCGTTGTCATGGGAGCAGTAGCAGGTTGATGAAGTGTTTTGCCGACCGGCAGGGCAGGTGCCGGAGCCAATTTGTGTTGGTCGCGTTTCTAGTTGCGTCGGTGGTTGTCGGCGGCGAGGTATGCCGCGCGGATGTTCTCGGCTCGATCAAGAACGCTTTCAAGCGCTGGGAGCTTTTCCAGGGGCTGGAGGTGAGCGGCCAGAACCGCCTCACATTCCAGCAGCATATGGTGGACGGCTCGGAGACGGCGTATGAGAACCAGCGCTGGGATACGAGCAGCATGGTGCGCCAGACGAGCCTGCACCTGCAGGGCCCGATCTGGAAGGAGCTCGCGTTCCAGGCGGACCTGTCCTCGAGCGGCTACGGGCCGAGCTATTCGCGATGGATTGTCGGGTACTCGGGCCATGACACCTCGCTTTTCTACGGGGATGTCAACATCAACCTGGGAGGCAATGAGTTCGTATCCTTCAGCAAGCCGCTGAAGGGTTTTCAGCTCGACCAGGCGTTGCCGAATGACGGGCTGCTGCGGGCCTTCAAGTCGCAGGAGAAAGGCTACATCCGCAACCAGACGTTCTCAGGTAACAACACCTCGGGGCCGTATTTCCTGAGCTACACGCCGGTGATAGACGGCTCCGAGATAGTGAAGGTGAACGAGGAACTCCAGAGGTTTGGTGTGGATTACCGCCTGGACTACCAGAGCGGTCAGTTGTACTTCGAGCCGGTGGACAAACCCCCGAAGATCATCCCCGATACTGCAATCATAGCCGTGAGCTATCAGTCGTATGGCTATGGATCAACTCCGAGCAAGCTGGAGGGATTCCGGGCGGAGATGCCGCTGCTGGGTGACAAGATGCTCATCGGCCTGACCCACGTGCGGCAGAGCACCGACACACCGGATGCGGACACGGTCGGCTATCAGGAGGATGTGTATCAGGGGTCGGGCTCGACGGGTCCGTTCGACACGATATTTCGCCCGATCATTGCCAACGGGACGGCGGTAACCTACAGGGGCGAGCACCGGGTCATTGACCAGGCGCTGGTTGTGCTGGTGGACAATGCCGAGCAGGCGGAGGGTGTTGACTACGACTCGTATCGCGACATCGGGCGGGTTATCTTCCGGCGCGCAGTGCCGCCGACGGCGCTGGTGCTGATCCGGTACTACTATGATCTGAGCGTGAATTACGACACCGGCAACAACGAGGTAACGGGGATTGACCTGGCCTACAGGATCACGGATAACCTGACGCTGCAGGCGGATTACGGGCTCAGTGACGGCGGTCAGGGCGGGACCAAAGGCGACGCGATGGAGCTGAATCTCAACTACTCGAAGCCCCGGTTGAGCGCGCTGGTCTCGTATCGCAACATATCGCCGGACTTCAGCTACATCAACTCCGTCGGGTTCTACCGGCAGGAAAAGGGCACCGACGTCGGCGTGAGGTGGCAGCCGCATGACCACATCCGGCTCTACACGCGCTACTCGGACCTGGCCAGTTCGCAGGGCTATTCCTTTGGCTATAGCTCGTATGGCGGCGGGATCGGGTTTGACTCCGGATACGGAGGCTACGGTGGCTCTGGTGGATACGGCGGGTATGGCTACTCGTACCAGGTGGACCCGGCGCAGTTCGGTGCTGAGGCAACCGCGCTGGATGTTTCGACTGAGCGGCGGGAGTATAACGTTGACTTCGATTTCCCCGGTTGGCCGACGGCGAGCCTGTCGCGCCAGGAGATGAGCAACACCGGAGGCAGCAGCGGCGACAGTGACATGGCTACCGACCAACTGCGGCTGCAGTATTCGCCCTCGGGCGGGAAGTACTCGATTTCGGGGAGCATGTATCGCACGAATCAGTTTCATGCGGGCACGACGGAGGATGAGGAGAAGCGCGGCAGCAGCACGAACCGCCATGACGTATCGGTGCGCTGGCAGCCGAGCTCCAAGCTCTCGATTTCGGCGAACCTGGGACACAATGAGTCGCTCTCGGCGTTCGATGACAACAAGTCCAGCTCGGATACGACGCAGTTCACGGTGCAATGGGCCCCGAAGGACAACCTGCGCGTGAACCTGGACCATCGCCTCGCAGAGTCTGTGGGGCGGGTGAGCTACTATGGCGGCTATAGCTCGTACAGTCCGGGCTTCGGGGGGATAGGTGGCGGCGGCGGCGGTTATATCCCGCCCGGCGAGGACGACGATGATGACGACGACGGGATTGACAAGTACGAGGATACCAACTCCCAGTTGCGGATCTCGTGGCAGCCGAGCAGCAAACTGTCTCTGGATGGGATGATCGGGCAGCGGAAGTACACCAGCGGGGGGAGCGTCGGCTACCTCGCCGCCAGCAATCAGACGACGCGGAACATCTCGGCGAACTACCGCGCCAGTGATGAGTGGGGCATCAACGCCATGTGGGGAACCGACATGATGGATTTCCTGCAGGAGGGGCGCGGTGCGGTGAGCAACGACATGCTGTCGCTGGGCGTCAGCTACCAGCCTGAGGGGAAGCCGTACAACGCGGGGATGAGCGTGAACCTGCAGAGCGGGTCGAGCCCGACGTATGTGGGGTTCGGGCCGGCGCAGAAGATGTTCATGGTGGACAATGATCTGTTCGATGTGCGGACATACTTTAGCTACCAGATTGATGAGAAGTCGAGTGTGACGCTGAATCTGGGGTCGTCGGATTTCGCCGGCGGCTATGCGGATTTCAAGAAGACGAACGCGGAATTGCAGTATCAGCGGCGACTGAGCGATCTGGTGGCATTGAGCTTTGGCTACCGCTACATCCGGAATGTGTCGCGGCTGCCGCAAGACCCGCGCCTCGGCTACACCAGCCTGACGCCCTCGAGCCAGAACTACGTGGTCAACACCTTCATGCTGACTCTGAATACGAACTTCCACAGCGGGATCGGTGGGAGCGCGGCGCCGAGATATACCGGCTTTGGCGGCACGGGAGGCTCCGGTCTGGGCAGCTTCGGGGGCTATCGCAGCGGCGGCGGGTACGGCTCGAATACCTACGGGGGCTTCGGCGGCTCGGGCGGCTATGGCGGGTACAACACCTACGGCAGGGGCAGCTACGGTACGGGCGACGGCGCGTTTGAGAATATGCGCCGCGAGGGGTCGTATCAGGACCAGAACCGTCTGCCGGGCTACGGGATCTTTGAGGGCGCAGGGACGTCGCGACAGTCGTCGGCATATCAGGGGCGGCAGACGGGGCTGGATGCAGGCCTCGGCGACTTCAAGGCGGACGAAGGGCGCCGGACGGCCGACCTGAGAGATACCGGGCGCACGGGTAGAGATGCGATCATGCAGCCGCCGACTGCGCCACGAATCGGCGGCGAGCATCGCGGTGAGGGTCGCGGGGAGTTGCCGAGCTGGTGGATGCCGGAAGACCTGTGGGAATACTGGCCCTATGGAGTGTGGGATGGTGAGTTCTAGGACAGCGGTTGGCGACGGAGTGCTGCTATGAGCGGTGTAGCCTCACCCACCCGTGAGCGTGTGGGTTTGACACTTCTGCTGGGGATGCTCGGGGTCGCCATTGCGTGCGGCGCGGCGGCTGCGAATCCCTTCGGGAATGTGCGGAACGTGCCGTTTGCGAGTGTGGCCAATGGGCCGCAGGGCGCAATCGTGGTGCCAATGCGCGCAGGCGGAGTAAGTACCGCGGCGGCACGGACGGCGGCGGTGCGCTCGGCGACATGGTCGCAGCATTCGGCGGCGCGATTATGGCCCGCCCAGGCGACCGTCAACCGGATGCGGCAGTATGGGCTCGTCGGGCCGACGGCACAGGTGCGTCTGCCGAGGACGGTAGTCCACACAGCCGGCAACAGGCTGGTGCTGCCGGACCTGCAGGCGGCGCTAGTCAATGGGGCGCAGATAGGCGACCCGACCAACACGCTGGAGTTCGAGTTCGAGGGCTTCTCGACGCAGGATGAGAACGCACTCCGGGACTACCTGGACCGGGCCGTACCGAAGGCGCGGCTGCTGTATGGCCCGCCGGCGTTCGACATTACGGTGAAGGTAATCCGTGATGAGAACCTGCAGAGGATCCAGGGCGGCACGTATGATGTGACCACCAACGAGATTCGCATTCCCCCGCTTTCCGGCAATTTCCCCGAAGACACCTATGTGCTGATAATGCTGGTGCTGCACGCCTTTCATGACGACGCGGTGCTGTTCTACGACGCCTGGGAGCAGGGCTTCACCGGCGCGGTGGCGTATGCGGTGCAGACGACGCCGGGGGTCTCGCCGGGCTATGACCCGATAGACCCGGGACCGTTTTATTGCCTCTCGGTGTATGAGCCGGAGAACCAGCCGGAGCTGGCGAATCCGACGTATTACCCGGCCTCCGGCGCGACGAACATGATGGTCTGGCGGATCGCGATGGCGCGTGCGGCGTGGCTGAAGTGCTGGATCGAGGACGAGGGGTTCTTCGCCGCCTTCAACGGTCAGTACTACGACAACTTCACACAGCAGCTTGCCGGCGATGTACCGGGCTTGAAGCTGCTGGCGGCGGCGGTACTTCCGCAGGTCGAGGGCGAGAGCTTCTGCGACTGGTTCGAGCGCCAGTATGTACTGGATACAAGCGCGCACCTGGGGCCGAAGCTGTACACATGGAATATCCCGCTGGAGATATCGGTGGCGCTCATCGCCGAGCTGTACACGACGTTCCCCGGCGGTGACGAGCAGCCGATGGGGACGACGGCGCGGACGACGTACTGGAGCTTCGATTTCTCGGTCAAGCTCTATGCCGAAGAGGGCAACATCATAGACATACCGGGCGCGGGTGATTCAGCGGGCGAAGGGTTCCTGCTGCCGACCTTCTTCAACATCGGCGGCCCGCAGCGGATCTCGGTGGACATCGAGGCGGCCAATATCCACCGCCGCTACATCTACCCGTACAGCCAACGGGGCTTTGAGGCCGGGCAGAACAACCTCTACGGGGGCATCATCGGCAACGCGGAGGGGACCATAGATGTCACCGGCGGTGACGGGCTGAGCAATCTCGAGGTCAGCCGGGGGGTGTGGGGAGACAGGATCACC
>JAUWOG010000243.1 GCA_030612305.1 Armatimonadota bacterium
CTTTGAGCGGTCTCAAGACGTGTTCGCCGTGAGCCGGCGACCGCTCGGAGACACAAACTCAAGGGAGTTCGACCCGATGAAGAAAACGTATGTGTGGGCAGTTGTGGTCACTGTGTGCTGGTCGGTCATGTTGGTTTCCCCCGACGTGGCTCTGTGTGCAGAGGCCGAGCGCCCGGAGCTTACGCCACTTCTGTATCTGCCCTTCGACGGCAGCGCAGCCCCGGCGGTTCCCACGCAGGGCATCTCGGTGACCGAGGAGGAGGGCCTCCCCTTCGCCGCGGGACAGGTCGGCAAAGCCGCCGATTTCCGCGACAACGGCTGCGTCGAGTACCGCGACCTGCCGGCGCTCAACACCCGCTCGGGGACCATTGAGCTCTGGGTTCGCCCCGCCCACGACTACCAAGAGCTAGAGGACCACTATTACGTGCAGTTCTTCGGCGAAGACGACAAGCCCGTCCTCGAAGTGCGATTCTGGCAGGGCGGCTGCGCGATGCAGGCGAGAATGCGGGCAGGAGATCGGCTCTCCGGGGCATATTGCTGCGGTGGCATCAATACGGACACATGGATACACATTATCGCTACGTGGGACGACACCGACCCGGACCTCTCCGGCATCAGCTTCTACAGCAACGGACACAAGAACCGCTTTCCGGCATCCTATCGCGCCATCGGGGTGCCCCGGTGGTTGCGCGTGGGATGCAAGCCGCCAGAGGAAGGGTCGTCAGCAAACGCGTTGATAGACGAAGTCTGCGTTTACAACCGTTCACTGACGCCCGCCCAGGCGAAGGCCCTCTACGAAAACGCCAAGTTGCCGATGGCGGAAAAGATCGAGGTCATGCGCCAGCGGGTTGCCGCCGACGATGCCATCGCACGCGAGCGCAAGGACGCGCTTTTCAACCGCCGCAAGATCGGCATCATCCACGGCCGGCTCACCTCGCTGGCGAACTGGCCTGACGAGCTTTTCGAGAGGCTCGGCCTGCCCGTCCCCACGAAGATCCACGAGACCGAACTGGCGAGCACGGACATGCGCCAGTATGACACGGTAATCGTGCCCGGTGGCGGCGGCCTCAGGCTCGATGACGCGAACCGCGACGCGCTCCAGGAGTATCTCCGCCAGGGAGGCGGATACGTCGGAATCTGCGGCGGTGCAACCACCGCTGCCAAGTACGGCCTCGTGGCCGCGAAGGGATACAGCTTCGACGTGCGCGGCCGCGTGTTCAGTATGCTGAACCCGCACCCCATCACCGAAGGCTACGAGGCGGGGTCCAAGCTCCTCATCGGTCACGCCAGCGGGCCTCTCTTTGTCCTTGAGGAGGGCTCGGACGAAATCCCCGTTGCCGTCTTCGTTGTCGGCGGCAACAGCCTCTTCGAGGTCGGCGGCGGCGACCTGCCGATGTTTGTCAACATCATCGCCAAGCCCTACGGCAAGGGACGCGTGGCTGTCTTCAGTTGCCATCCGGAATCCTCGCAGCAGAGCTACCGTCTGCTCCGCAACGCCGTCATGTGGACAGCCAGGATCATCGAACCCGAAGACGCACCGGCACCGCAGCCGTGAGGCGGAGCCTCAGGAGGAGCCGGCATGAGACTATCAATCATAGTCACGATCAGCGCTCTCACTCTATTGGCATTGACCAACGTGGGAGAGACCGCGCAAGGCAGCCGGCGTCCGTACCTGCGCGACGCCGACGAGATCGCGCGGCTGCGCGAGGGCTGGACGGACGAGGCCCGGGCCGAGGTGCGCGAGAAGTGGGCGTCCTACCTTGCCCTCAGCGACGAGCAGCTCTGGTCCCTGCTGCCCGGTCCCATGGTCTTCCGCGCCATGGCGTCAGCCGCGTGGTGGGCTGTCCCAATTGCGGGAAGAAGGCCTACGATGTCGGCGGCTTGTGGCCCTTCAAGTGCGACATCTTCGCGGCCCCCTGGAAGGTCACGTGCGCCTCGTGCGGTCAGGTCTTCCCGAAGAACGACTTCGCGGCCTTCTACCGCAGCGGCCTTGATGCGCGCGGCTACTTCCTCCCCGAACGCGCCGACCGCAGCCTCCTCTTCAACACTGAGCACGGCGACCCCGCCGATCCGCTCCACCAATGGGCCGTGGACGATGGCACGAGCTGGGTGGACGATGACGGCAACCGCTTCTGGTTCATCGCGCGCTACTGCAACCATCTCTGGATACAGGTGACCCGGGACGTGCAGGCCATGGCCGCAGACTACCAGCGGACCGGCGAGCCGGCGCTGGTACACGCCGCCGCACTGCTGCTGGCGCGGAAGGCCGACATCCATCCGGATCTCAACTTCACCGAGCAAGGCGTGCACCCGGGGGACTACAAGCTCGGGCGCGATGAGGGCAAGGCCATCTGCGCCTGTGGTCCGTACAGCGAGGCGGTCCGCATGCGCGCGCTGCTGGCCGCCTATGACGACCTCTGGGAGCCCATCGGCGCCGACGCCAAGCTGGTCGAGTTCCTCACGCGCAAGTGCAACGAGATCGGCCATCCCGAGTGGGCCGGCTCAGCCGACGCCGTGCGCCGACACATCGAGAGCGAACTCGTCGCCGAGGGCGCACGGGATGTCATCGCCTCGCGGGGAGCGGGCTCTCTGCGCTATGGCGGCGACATCGGTCACATGGCATGGACCCTCGCCCTCCAGGGGCTGGTCGTAGATGACGACGAACTCAAGCAGGAACTCCTCGCATGGCCTTTTGAGGGCCCCTACCCCCGCAAGGGCGGGATGCACGAGGTGCTCTGCGGCGCGATCCTCGGGCGCGAAGGTGCCGGCGGGTCCTCATCACCAGGCTACTCCAAGACGCATTACACGATGGCCCGAACACTTGCCGGCATCTACGCAAAGCTCGAGCCGCCACACCGCCGCGACCTCTACGCCGAGTACCCGGCCGCCCAGAAGAGCTACGACACCCAGTTCGCCATCAACTGCTGCGAACGGTACTACCCGCACATCGGCGACAGCGGCGCGTGCGGCAACCCCGGCGTCATCTGCAGCCCTGCCACCATGCTCGAGGCCTTCGCGAAGTTCGGCGAGCCCCGCTACGCACGCATGGCCTACTTCCTCAACGGGCACTCGTCACGGCGCTTCGACGCCGACATCGCGAAGCAGGTTGACCGGATTGTGCAACGCGACGGCGACTGGCAGCAGTCGAGCACCAACCTCAACGGCTACGGGCTCGCAATCCTGCGCAGCGGCGAGGCGCTCGAGGACCAGCGCGCCGCCTGGCTCTACTATGGCCGAGCAGTCACCAATTCGCACACCCACTCCGACCGGCTCAACATCGGCCTCTTCGCGAAGCGGCTGAACCTGATGCCGGACATGGGCTACCCCGAGCGCACCGGGGCCTGGCCCAGACGAGGCGCCTGGACCAACAACACCATCAGCCACAATACCGTCGTCGTGGACCGCTGCCGCCAGCGACCCGCAGTAGTCGGCAACATGCAGTCCTTCTGGACGTCGCCCATTGTCAGGCTCGTTGACGTAGCCCGGGAGGCGGTGTACCCGCAAACCGCACTCTACCGCCGCGCCTACGCACTCATTGACATCAACGAGCGCGACAGCTACCTCGTGGACATCTTCCGCGTCAAGGGCGGCGACGAGCACCACTACAGCTTCCACTCCGCCGAGGGCGAAGTGGCTGCCGACGGGCTCTCTTTAGTCATGCAGCCTGAGGGTACGCTGGCCGGGCCGGACATTGAGTTCGCCGCATTCGACCCGAAGACCCAGGGCTGGAATGACCCCGGCATCGGCTTCCAGTTCCTCCGCAACGTGCGTCGCGATACCTCTCCACCCGACGCGTGGAGTGTCACCTGGAAGGCCAAGGACACGTGGAACGTCCTGGGCGAGGGTAAGCGCGCGGACACTGATGTACGCCTGCGACTCACCATGCTCGGCCAGCACGATGAGGTCATCATCGCCACCGGCGAACCACCGCGCCTGGGGAAACCCAACAACCCCGAGTCGCTCGAGTACCTGCTCGTCCACAACGAAGGCAAGGACCTCGCGAGTGTCTTCGCGAGCGTCATTGCGCCGTTCGAGGGCGCCAACAGCCTCACAAGCATCGAGCGCCTTCCCGTCGAACCTTCGGCGGACGACATCGAGGGGATGGAGGCCGTGGCTCTGCAGATCCGGCACGCGGATGGGACCACCGACTACGTCTTCTCCGCACACGACGGCTCGGTTCTGCGCAAGGCAGGCGACTTCGAGTTTGCCGCCTCATGGGCATTCGTGCGCATCAGAGACGGCCAAATCCAGTACGCCTGCATCGCGAGCGGGACCCGACTTGCCGGACCTGGACTGCGCATTGAAATGCCGGCCGCCGGCCTGAGCGGAACCATCGCCGACTTCGATCGCCGGATGGATGCCCACAACTGCATCTACACCGACGCGGACCTGCCCGGGGATGACAGACTCAAGGGAAGCTGGATGCGCATCGCTAATGACGGCAAGCAGGACGCCTGTTACGAGATTCACGACATTCGCCACGAGCAAGGCCGTACAGTCCTCGACATCGGCGACCTCACCTTCATCCGCGAGGTCAAAGACCCCGAGGACTACGACGCGGGCTACACGTACAACTTCGAGCCGGGCCAGACATTCACCATCCCGGCGCGCGCGTGGCTCCAGCGCTCTGACAGCGGCACATGGCAAGCCCACAGCAACACCCGCGCAGACATCGAGGCCGAGGGCAAGTCGCTCGCCCCGAAGTAGCGCTCGCTCAGGTAGCCATTGTCGCCTGCAGAATACGGCATGATGGTGGCGCCGCCGCCACATCAAAGGAGTCACGGCGAGATGGAAGACGGGGACTTCTACCCCGTAATCGAGATTAGCGGCACCCCCAGGGACATGGGCCTGCAGCACGGCCGTCAGTTGCGGGACCGCATCCACCGTGCCGTGCAGGCAATGCGCGAGCAGATCGGTCCGGAGGCGTATGAGGCCAGTTG
>JAUWOG010000503.1 GCA_030612305.1 Armatimonadota bacterium
ACCCGCCTCACTGACTGAAAGGAGACAAGCCCCATGTCCCTCACGGACAAGGTCATAATCGTCACCGGAGGCACCTCCGGCATCGGCGAGGGCTGCACCAGACACTTCGCCGAACTGGGCAACAAGGTCGTCTTCGCCTCCATCCAGGCCGACAAAGGCGCCGAGATGCAGCAGGAGCTCCACGCCGCCGGACACGACGCCCCCTTCGTCGAGACCGACGTCACAGATGACGCCGGCGTCGCCAATCTGGTCAAGGAATCGCTCGCAACCTACGGCCGCATTGACTGCCTCATGCGCAACGCCGGCGCCTGGCGCGAGGGCAAGGTCACCGACTTCAGCGACGATGACTACAACCTCATCTTCGGCGTCAACGTCAGGGGCAACTTCCTGCTCCTCAAGCACATCGTTCCGGTCATGGAGCAGCAGGGCAAGGGCACCATTCTCATCACCAGTTCGGTTGCCGCCTTCATCGGCTTCCCGGCCCATGCCCTCTACTGCGCCTCGAAGGCCTCACTCGAGGCCCTCATCCGCTGCATGGCCACCGACTACCCGGGCGTCATCCGCACCGTGGGCATCTGCCCCGGCACCATAGACACCCCGATGCTGCGCGCCAGTTGCGCCGGCTGGGACATCCCTGAGGACGAGCTGCTCGCCGATGTCGCGAAGAAGGTCCCGGTGCGTCGCCTCGGCAGTCCGGAGGATGTCGCGAAGGCAGCAGCCTTCCTGCTCAGCGACGATGCCGGCTACATCAATGGCAGCTCGATCATGATGGAGGGCGGCACCCTCGCCCTCCCGCCGTGGTAACGGCCACGCCGTCCGCCGTTCGGGCCCTTCGCACTTGCATCTCACCCCGCCGCCGTAGTGGGGGGCCCGCATCGAGTGGCGGTCGCATTCTTCATGACCGCCCGAGGCCCGCCCGCGCTATGAAATCCAGCACGTCGCCCCACTCCTCCGTGGATGCGACCGGCGAATCATGCCCGCCGTCTGGTATCTCGATATACTCAACAGGCCGCCCCAGCTTCCTCAGCCGCGCCACCAGAGCCCGCGTTGCCTCCACAGGTATCAATTCATCGCTCGCGCCGTGGCAGATATGCAGCGGCATCGTCAACTGCTCGGCGTTGTGCAGCGCCGAACGTGCGCGCAGTTCCTCGGCAAGAGCGTGCCCGTCGGCGGTATAGTGTATCCGTATCGCGTCCGCGATATTCTGCAGCGTGGGATCGTCGGACGCCGCAGCATACGCATGATAGCGCTCGATGTCACCGGCGGGGCACCGCAATGCAAGGCCATCAACAAGGTCCGGTCTCCGCACCCCGAAAACCAGCGCTGATGAGCCGCCCATAGACCCCCTCACGAGGTACACCGGCAGACCCGGCCCTGTCTCTCTCAGCAGCGCAATCAGATCAACCATTCCGCTCTCCGCAATCCACCCCATCCATGAGTTCCCGTCATACCACGGGCACACGTACAGCCAGTTGCGGGCCAGGCACTCCACCCGCTGATGCAGGTAGAACCCATCGAACAGCGTCACATCCATCCCCTGCCGGTGATCGCTGTAGTGACCATACAGGTTGATGCAGATTGCCTCCGGGCCGGCGGCCGTCGGCTGTACGAGGTACGGCCACAGCGAACCGTCCGCTGTGCAGATGAAGGTATGCCGCTCGGGCGCTGGCAGATCTGCCTGTCCCAACGCGGCCAGTACCAGCAGGGCTACAACGGATACACCCAGAAAGACAAGCATCGAGGTCCCCTCAATTCATAGTACGCGCACAATCCATCTATGCAAAACGGCGACGAAATGCTCCGTCGCCGTCTCGCCTCAAACCCTCCCGCGTCTCTGAGCCCCGGCGAGCCTCACCGCTTCAGTCTCACGACTCTCCCCGTCGCCGCCGACTTCTCAGCAGCCAGACACGCCTCGACTGCGGCCATGGATTCCTCCGGCTTGATCACCGTCGGCTTCCGACCCTCGGCCACGCAGGTAGCGAAGTACGACAGCTCCTCACGCAGCGCCCCGGCCCGGATCCCGTGCAGCTCCGGCCAGTACGTCGTATCCGGCGAAATCCAGCCACCGTCTTTGCACACCGAGAAGTTCGGGTGCGTCTCATGGATATGCACCGAGCCCTTCGTCCCGATGATTTCCATCCGCTCATCAATCTGGAAGGCCGTCCCATCCGGCAGGCACCAGTTGTTCTCCAGCACCACCGTTGCACCCGAATCCAGCTTGAACATGGACCAGCCCCCGTCCGGATTGGCGTGCTTGTTGAACTGGTGCGTCTGCGCGTAGGCGCTGACGACTTTCGCCCCGGTGTACCACAGAATCAGGTCCATATCATGCACGCCGTCACCGATGATCGGCCCGATCTTCGGCAGCACCGTAGCGCCCACCGCGGCCGGGATATTCCGCCGCGCGTACGCCGAGACCACCTTCCCGATACTCCCCGACTCTATCTCCCGCTTCGCCGCCGCATAGCGCGGATTGAACCGGCAGATATGCCCCACCGTGAAGAAGCTCTTGCTGGCATTGGCCGCCTTCACGATCTTCCTGCAGTCGGCCACCGTCGAGGCCATCGGCTTCTCCAGGAAGACATGCTTCCCCGCCTTCAGCGCCGCCAGCGTCGGCTCCACATGCGCATCCCACATCGTCGTCACACTGACCACATCCAGCTCCGGGTCCGCCAGCATCTCATCGTAGTCCGTGTAGGTCTTCTTGACCCCGAATTCCTTTGCCATCTTCTTCAGCGGCGCTTTCGTCCGCCGGCACAGCGCATACAACTCCACATTCGGAATCCCCGAAAGTGCCTCAGCATGTTTCTCTCCGAACCATCCTGCGCCTAAGATACCCCACTTCACCTGTTTCACGGCCGTCCCTCCTTGACGATATGTTCACAACGCCATATCTGACGCTTTTGCGTTCCTCTCATGTCCATTTCCTCATCAGTACCCCTTCCGCCTCCTGCCATTCCCACGAAATCGCGCAAAGAAGGTCACTACCCCCTGCGCCGCCAATACTACTCATCAAGCAAGCCACGGCAGCCGAAGGGAGATCATCTCCATGTCTGAGCCGACCCGACCCAACATCATCG
>JAUWOG010000372.1 GCA_030612305.1 Armatimonadota bacterium
CACCTGAGCGTGGCAAACGACGCCACGCTCAGGCCGACCTACGAGTTTGTCAATGGTCCGGGGTGCGGAGGCTGTGGGGTCAGGGGAGGTCTGAGAGGGTGATGAAGTCGCGGGTGCGGGATGACTCATCGGCGGCCTGGATGATGGCAGTGGTCTTGAGGCCCTCCTCGCCGGGGAGGGCGTTGGGGCGGCCGGAGATGAGGCACTCGACGTAGTGCTCGACGAGTGGCAGGTGAGTGATCTCCGGTGGCGGGAGGTGGAACTGCTCGGTTTCACGGCCGCGCGCCAGCAGCAAATCCCCCTGGCCGACACTGGTGGCGATGAGTCTGCCCTCAGTGCCGGCGACCTCGAGGGCATCCACGTACGAGCCGACATTCCAGTAGAACATGCCGATGCCCTGTGCGCCGCTTTCAAACTGCATCAGCAGCGAGCTGGAGTCATCAACGGGGATGTCGAAATGGATGGCCTCGACCAGCGCGGCGACGGAAGTGACATCGCCCATCATCCGGAGGAGAAGATCGAGGCGGTGTGAGCCGACGTCCCAGAGGAATCCGCCGCCGGCAATGTCGGGCTGGAGGCGCCAGAATGTGGACGGGTCCTCGGGCGGCTGGTAGAGCGCGGCGCAGTGAGCGTAGGCCATAGTCGGGCGTCCGATAGCACCGTCTGTGATGAGCTCCTGCATTTTGCGGGCAAGCGGCCAGAAGCGGCGGTAGTATGCGATCATGAGCTGGACACCGTTGTCGCGACAGGCGGCGATCATGTCGCGGCACTCGGAGACGTTCATGCCCATGGGTTTCTCGCAGAGGATGTGCTTGCCGGCATTGGCGGCGGCGATGGTCTGCTCGGCGTGTACGTGAGGCGGAGTGGCGATGTAGAGCGCGTTGATGTCGTCGTCGGCGAGAATGGCCTCGAGGGAGGAGTAGTGGCGTTTGGCATCGTGGCGCCGAGCGAAGTCGGCGGCGAGTCGCTCATCACGGCGCATGACGGCGATGAGTTCGGAATTGGGCGCGTTGTAGAGAGCCGGCCCGCCCTTGCCCTCGGCAACAGCCCCGCAACCGATAATGCCCCACTTGATTGCCATCAGCGATTCCCCCAACCTTGAAGAGAAGGGTATTTGAGTGTCGCGGGTGGAGTGTCTGCCCCGCCTGGCGAAGGTTCGGCAGAAGGCGTGTCCGTACCTGCCTGCGGATATGCGCCCGGCGAGGAGGTGTGGGGAGGATGTCGCCGAATTAGGGCACGGGAATGTCGGCAGAACGGCAGAGAATGAGACGGAGGATTGATGAATGGCAGAGGTAAGAGTCGCTTTCATAGGTACGGGGCGGATGACCGGCGAGCCAGGACCGATGGGATACGCGATGGCGTATATGCACGCCGATGGGTATGAGCTGCTGAGCGATGTCGAGATAGTGGCCTGCGCGGACATCGTGGGGGAGAATGCCGAGGCGTTCGCTGAGAAGTACGGGTTCAGTGATACGTATGCGGATTACAATGAGATGCTGGCGGCAGTGAAGCCGGACATGGTGAGTATCTGCACGTGGCCGCATCTTCATGCGGAGATGGTATTGGCCTGCGCGGCGGCGGAGGTTGCAGCGGTACACTGCGAAAAGCCGATGGCGCACACGTTCGGGGCGGCGAAGGCGATGGTGGCCGCGTGCGAGGAAGCCGGGACGAAGCTGACGTTCAACCATCAGCGGCGCTATGGGAAGCCGTTCTCGCTGGCGAAGCAGTTGCTTGATGAGGCCGCGATCGGGGAATTGCAGACAATCCAGTTCGGGACCTCGGACCTGTATGATTACGGGTCGCACAGTTGGGATATGTGCAACTACTTCAATGATGAGAGAGGCACGAAATGGGTGCTGTGCGGGCTTGACTACTCGGAGGAGAATATCGTCTTCGGGGCGCATAACTCGAACCATTCGACGGTGGTGTGGGAGTACGAGAAGGGGGTGTGCGGGCAGGCATGTGGGGGAGATGCGAAGGGGGCTGTCGGCTGTCATCACCGGATGCTGGGGACGGAAGGGATCATTGAGATTGGTCGCGAGGGAATGGGGCCGCTGCGCGTGCTGAGAGCCGGCGAGGAGTGGGAGGAGATTGACACGGACGGCGAGGGCTGCCACGGTGCGGAGTTTGTCTATCGGTGCCTCGCGGACATAGTGGATTGCCTCCAGACCGGGCGGGAGAGCCAGATGAACGCTGCAAATGCGCTGCGAGCGACCGAGCAGATCTTTGCGGCGTGGGAGTCGGTGCGGCGGCGTGGAATCGTGCGATTGCCGCTGGAGATTGAGGACAATCCGCTGGATGCGATGGTGGCGGCGGGGGAGTTGGCACCAACTCGTGCGGAGTAGATGGAAGAGGCCCGGAGGGGCCGTTGGCAATTTGAGATGTGCTGGGTGTTGAAAAGCATGTAGTGTTTGTGCTGACCTGATAGGTATGTCAGGCAGTGTACGTCCGTTCGCGAGAGCGGGCCGCAAGCAAGGTGAGCGTGCCCGAGAGATGACAGTGGACGGGGTGTATGGCCGGGTGTATATGAGCGTGCGTGGATAGCAGTGCAAATATGGCAGTAGTTGCAGAGCAGAGACGACGGTGGGTGCAGGGACTACAAGCGCCGGCGCGCTGCTGGTGAGTGCGCTGACGACGCAGCAGTTGAGAGGGGAAATGGTGAGCATCACCTACTCGCTGTCGGCAAATGCGGATGTGGTCGTGGAAATGCGGAACATCTGCGGGCGACTGGTGAAGCGGCTGTCGTGCGGTGGGACGGCGAGCGGAGTGACGACGACGAGCTGGAATGCGCGGAACCTGAGCGGGGCCACAGTCCCGTCGGGGATGTATCTGTGCACAGTGATCGCGCGCTCCGGCGACGGCAGCGAGGCCCGTGCAGTAACGACCGTGCAGTTGCGGCGGTAGGGCACAACACCGCGCAGCCGAATTGGGATGAGAACCCCGCGCCGGGATGATGACGCGGGGTTTTCTGCGTTCAACGGACGGGCGATGCGTGGGTCATGGCTGTGAGCCGAAGATGAGAAGACGACCGTCCACTGCCACGCCGAGGAAGTCGGCAGCATCCGGGGAGCAAGTCTGAGAGGTTATTGGCGGACGATGGGCTTCTGGCCGATGGCGTCAGTGCGGCGCTCGATGGTGTAGATGGGGAAGTCGCCGCCGGCGTCGTCGAGCAGCCTCTGCCATGCGCGGTCGAAGATGGAGGCGTCGAGTTGTGCGGCGATGTCGTGCTGGCAGGCCGGATCATCGCGGAGATCGAAGGCCTCGCCGAGGGCGCCGGTGACATCGGCGCGGATCCAGTGGGTGTCGTCAATGTAGCAGAGCGCGTCGCCGTAGCGGCTGGTGACGTACTCGCGGGGCTGCCACTGGCCGTCACCGCCGAGCAGCGGGAGAAGGCTCTGCCCATCGAGGCCCTGGCCGGGTCCGATGCCGGCGAGTTCACAGATGGTGGCCTGGATGTCAATGTTGTAGATGAGCTGATCGGCGACGGTGCCGACTCCCATCCCGTCCGGCATGTGGATGAGGACCGGCAGGTGCATGACGCCGGGCCAGAGCGAATGGGATGGCTTGCCGATGATGTCGAATTCGTTGTCGCCGAAGTTGGTGCCATGGTCGGAGGTGAAGACGACGAGTGTGTTGTCGGTGAGGCCGAGGCGGTCGAGCTTGTCCATCATCATGCCGAACCAGGTGTCGGTGAGTGTGACGAGGCCGCTGTAGTGGGCGATGATGTCGGCGGTGGCGTCGTCGTCTATGCCCTCGTTCTGGCGGGTGGTGTAGCTGACATGGAGGATGGTGGGGCCGTCGTAGGAGGGATCGGCGTAGAGCTGATGGTACATGGGCGGCGCTTCCCAGGGTTCGTGAGGGGCGAATGAGTCTATGCAGAGGTAGAACGGGTCGGCGTTGCGGTTGTCCTCGAGGAAGTCCATGGCCCACTGGAAGGTGCGAGC
>JAUWOG010000292.1 GCA_030612305.1 Armatimonadota bacterium
CTACCATCGCGTCGAGGGCGAGTTGACCGTCGAGACAGTCGCCGCCAGGCCCCGTGTCTTCCGCGTATCGGCACATCACCCGCCGGCTGAGGGCAAGCCGGTCGGCATCACCCTCACCGTCGAGGACGACTATGAGAACCCGGTGCGCGATTTCTGCGGCACTGCGCAGCTCGCGGCGATGGCGGCGCTGAACGGCCTGCCGGAGGCCGTCGAGTTCACGGCGGCGGATGAGGGGCACACGTATTTCCAGCTCCCCGCGCCGCAGACTGATGCGCCGACATACATAACCGCATACGACGGCGATCATCAGGTGATAGGGCAGTCAAATCCGCTCTGGCCGGGCTTTCACGGTGAATGGGGGACCTACTTCGGCGACCTGCACGTGATGACCGGACAGGGCGGCAATGAGGGGATGCTGGGCGATACGGAGTCCGCGCTGGAGTATGCTCGCGATGACCGGGGCCTGGATTTCTCGGCGGTGACTAACTCCGGCCGCGACGCATGGGACATCGAGGGGCCGGTGTTCGCCGCGTACAATGAGCCGCATCGGTTTGTGAGCATGCCCGCCCGCGAGTTCGGCCACAGAAGCGGGCACAAGAATGTCTATGTCCTCGATGACGGCTACGGGGTGCCGCGCCCGGGCACCTGGTCGGAGCTATGGGACGAGCTGCGCGGCAAGCAGGCGATGGTCATCTCGCATCACACGAATACACACTCGGAAACCGACCCGCACGTGGCATGGGGAGCGCAGAATCTGGATACCATCAATCCGCAATTCGAGCGCGTCATCGAAATGTGCCAGAACCGCGGCTCCTTCGAGAAGGAGCAGGTGGGGGAGGACAACATCTATTTCGGCGGCTTCGGGTCATCGGTGCAAAGCGCGCTGGCGAAGGGTCTCCGGCTTGGCTTCGTGGGCGGGACGGACAACCATCGCGGCCGGCCGGGCTCCGGTCGCAGCTACCAGTCGGGCCTGCATTACGACGAGTATCTCAGCGGCGGCCTGACCTGCGTCCTGGCAGGCGAACTCACCCGCGAGGCGGTCTTCGAGGCGATCTGGGAGCGCCGCTGCTATGCCACGACCGGCGTCCGTGTGCTGCTTGATTTCTCCGTCAATGGTCGCATCATGGGGCAGGAATTCACGGCCGATGAAGCGGCGAGAGCGGGCCGCTGCATCACGGTAAGAGCTGCCGGCACGGCGGACATACTCCGCGCAGTCATCGTTCGCAACGGGGAAGATGTCCATACCTGCGCGGGCGACGGGCGGCTGCTTGAGTTCGTCTGGGAAGACAAAGCGCCCCTCGCCGATGTGACCACTGATGAGGGCTGGGTCTATTACTACGTGCGCTTAGTGCAGGCCGACGGCAACATCGCCTGGTCCAGCCCGGTCTGGATAGACACATAGAATCCCGCAGACCTGCGGACCGGCCGTCGTTGATGGTGACATTCCAAGCCGCAAGGTGAATAGTTACAGGGAAAGGTGATACCAATGCTCAAAGAAGCTGCTCTGGTCCGCAACCTGGTGAAATGGTTCAAATCGCACGACTACGTTGTGAGGCAGAACGTGGTTGAGGACGCGACTGCTCGAGATTTCGACATCAACACCGCCGAAGAAAGCCCCCCGCATGGCACCGACCTCGTGGCCGACTCGGGCAGCAAGAGGTGGATCATCGAAGCCAAAGGGGACTATAGCGGATCGGCGGACTATTATGTCGACTTATTCACAGGCGTGGGCCAAATCGCCTCGCGCATGAACCACCGACCCGTCCAGGTTCGCTTTGGCTTCGCAGTTCCGTATTCTCGAATCGAGAGTGGCGAGAAGCCCAACGCAAAGGCGACGTTGCTCAAACTCAAAGGGAGTGATATGTGGAAGCGTCTGGAGCTTTGGCTCATCCTTGTTCGGGATGATGGGAGCCTGGATGATGAGAGCGTGCTGTTCAAAGATCCCCAGGAAGTGTGTGAGTTCCTTTCTTCGCTTTAGGATTAGGTAGAATCCCGGCCCGCGCGGCGGCGAAGCTGTAGCACTGTCAGGGGCTGCTTCTACAACCTCAACTTCGCGAAGACGACCTGCCAGATAGCCGTCATCGAGTGCTCTGAAATTCCTTGTCTGGAGCCTTCAGGCGGTGGCGCGACACAACGCCGTCACCCCGCGTAAACTCCACAACCTACTGCTGCACTTCACCGCGACCAGGCGAAAGCCTCCTCTGCTGTCGCGTATGCACACGCCGGAATCGCATCCCTGCGCGAATATTGGGGAAAGTTTGCGCCAGAATTGGCCGATAGTATGGTATATGTATCGTTGTGACCGTCGCATGGCAGCCGCGCGCCACACAATGCCAATAGCCACGGCGCAGGCTGTTGCACGCGACAGTATATCCATGCAACCGGTGGCCAGGCCCGATTCGTCACGGCACGTACGCTGTCGCCGAGCTGCTGGGAGGACACGAATTGAGCGTAATCGAGATCGAGCATCTGGGAAAGAGCTTCGGCAGGCTTGCCGTCCTCGAGGACATCAGCATCGAGGTCGAGAGGGGAGAGGTCTTCGGCTTTCTGGGGCCTAACGGCGCCGGCAAGACGACCACGATCCGCATCCTGCTGGGCCTGCTCGAGCCGACCTCCGGCTCGGCGCTGGTGTTCGGGAAGCGCCTTGGGAAGGATGACGCTCTCCGCCGCCGCATCGGCGTACTCCTCGAGCATGACGCACTCTACAAGCGCATGTCGGCGTATGCGAATCTCGACTACTACGCGCGCCTCTATGATGTGGAGAACCGCCACGAGAAGATCGAGCGCCTGCTCCACTTCGTGGACCTCTTCGACCGCAAGGACGAGCCGATAGCGCGCTATTCGACGGGCATGAGACGCAAGCTGGCCATCGCCCGCGCGCTGGTCCATGAGCCGGAGATACTCTTCATGGACGAGCCGACCTCCGGCCTCGACCCCGAAGCCCAGACGATGATCCGCGACCTCATCATCGAGCTTTCCGGCGACAAGAAGATTACCGTCTTCTTCAATTCCCACAACCTCTACGAGGTGCAGCGAATCTGCTCGAAGGTGGCGATACTCAGAGAAGGGCGGATCAAGGCTTGCGACTATCTCCAGAACCTGCGCGATGGGGGAGATGGGCCGAAGTTGGAGGTCACCGTCAGCGGGGCGGATGATGCACTGCGCGCACGGGAACTGCTCCGGAACAGCGGCCTCGTTGAAGCAGTGGAGATCGAGGAGACAAAGGTGTCCATCAGCCTCAACGGGCGCGGCAATCCGGAGATAATCGAGCTGCTGGCACGCAGCGGCGTACGCAGCGAAGAGGCCGGCCGCGGCACCCGCTCACTCGAGGACATCTACCTCGAGACGATGGAGACCACGGGGGGAGAGCAGTGAGCAACAACAAGATTTACACAGTCGCCAGGCGCGAGTTTCTCGACATCATCTATGACAAGAACACGCTCATCGCGGGGATTTTGTTCGCCGGGTGGTTCATCTGGCTGCACGGGAACATGCTCACTCGCAGAGAGAGCACAGACATCTTCTCCCTGTTCAACGCCTCGCTGATCTACCTGACCCCGATGGTGGGTGCCTTCATCGGCTACATCTACTCGGGCAAGGCATTCCTGTTCGAGAAGACCGAGGGGATCATCGAGACGCTCCTGGCCGCGCCGCTGAACTTGCGGACGCTGTGGCTCGGCAAAGCAATCGGCGTCGCCTTCCCGGCATGGATAGCCACGCTGGTTTTCGCCATCGGCTTCACGGTGCTGGTGCAGAGCGCGACCGGGGTCGCGGTCCTCCCGAGCGGGCCGGTCATCTTCCATGTGCTGCTCATCGTGCCTGTTTTCGCGGTGTCCTTCGTGGGCCTCATCGGCTTCTGGCAACTGGTCCTGGGGATGCGCGAGAACCAGGTAGTGAACCTGATACTGTTTCTGGGCTTGTTCATCGGCCTGTCGGTGAGCGGCGAATTCGCCCACCGCGGCCTGATAACTTCCTGGCAGCTCATCGGCCTGCTGTCCTGCATAGCGGTGGTGATGCTGGGCCTGACGTGGTGCCTGGGCGGTGTCCTGAGCAAGGAGCGCATCGTCCGCTCGATACAGTAAGTGCTCGCATCGGATTGGCAGGCAACCGGCCGGCTGCTGCGACCGTGGCAATCCTGGCTGGCGGCCATATTATGTAGTCACAAGAAATAGCCTCTCGGCAAAAAATGCGCCTGCAACACTTTGACAGGTGTTGCCTGTCGCAGCGTGTGGCTTCACCCCGCCGGACCGTTCGCGCCACTGTCCTTCTCCGCCGTGAATTGCACCTATTTCCGCGCCCGTTGACAAGGCTCCCACATCAATGCAAGGTGAAATGCTGCTGAGCGCAGAATAGACTCCTGGCGGGAACCCATCCAGCCTGTTACCGGCGGCAAAGGAGCGTTCAACGCATGGCTGACATGCCCAAGGCCGAAATCCGTGCGGCCCTCACCGGCCCCGTCGCCTCCGGCACTACGCCGTTCAACCGCGACGGGACGCTCGACTTCGACGGGCTGCGCAACTTCATTGA
>JAUWOG010000662.1 GCA_030612305.1 Armatimonadota bacterium
TCCAATTGCGCCCGAGGGCATGGCGATACTTGAGTCTATCGCCGAGGTGGACCTGCGGCCCGGGCTTAGCGAGCAGCAGCTCGCGCAGGCAGTGGTCGGTGCCGATGGCCTGGTGGTGCGCAGTGGTGCCCAGATCACGGAAAGAGTCATCGAGGCGGCAGATAAGCTGAAGATCATCGCGCGCGCCGGCGTGGGCGTTGGCGAGGCGGGATTCAGCGGCATCGAGTGCGGCCTGCGCGACGCGCATCTGAGCGGCCTGGGCCTCCCCCGTTTGCTGGACGGCGATGCGGGCGGCTTCGAGCCCTGCGCGGGCGGCTGCGACCTGGGCCCGGGCTGCGGAGACTGCGGCTTCGGCCTGAGCGATCTCCTGCTTGCGGGAGCCGGCCCTGGCCTTGGTCAGTTGCTCATGCTGCATTCCGACGGTGGCAGTGGCGGCATCCACGGAGGCAGCGGATTGAGTGGCGTGGAAATCGAGCTCCGCCGAGGCCGCCTGAACCTGCGCGACGGCGACTTCGAAGGCGGCGCGAGCTTCGTCTGCGGCTGCACCGGCTTTCTCGTCGCCGACGAGGGCGAGCACCTGACCGACAGTGACCGTGTCGCCCTCGTCAACATATAGCTCGACGAGTGTGCCGGAGGCCTCCGGGGCGAGGCGGACCTCGATGGCCTCGACGACCCCGTCAGTCGAGAGCGTGGCGATGAGCGGGCCGGTCTCGGCGCTGCCGACCTCGACGCGGATACCGGAGAAGCGGGAGCACGCGCCGGCTGCAAGGAGCAGGGCGATGATTGTGAGAGCCGCGAGGATCAGCCATTGTCTGCGTTCCATAAGGCACCGTCCGCAAGTAATGGGGCTGCAATTGTGCGGCACAGCAATTATTATCCCGTAGATGTGTGAAGGAGTCAAAGCATGGGATGTGCAATAGAGAGTTGTTCAAGGAGCAGCGATGCACCTGCCTGGCGGTCGGGAGGGTGGGAGCGACTCGGCCAAACGGCAACGACAGAAGCCAACGGCGCCTCACCCCCGCCCCCTCTCCGGGGCGGAGAGGGGAGCAGGCGAAGGGAATACGCTCAGTGTCTGAACAGAGGCACAAAGAGGGAATTGTGACGGCAAAGCCAAAGGCAAAGGCGAAGGCGAACGGCAAGAAGCAACGGCATTGTCGGGCGGGATGACGAAGGGCAGAATGGGCAGAGAGGAGCCGAATCATGAAGGTGTATGCAGTGACGGACCTGGAAGGTGTCGCCGGAGTGTATCAATGGGAGAACCGCGATGATACCAGCTATGAGAACCTCGAGCGGCGAATGCGGCAGCGGAGATGGCTGGCCGAGGAATGCAATGCCATGGGCGACGGCTTCTTCCGGGGCGGGGCTACCGATGTGTGGATCAATGACGGGCACGGGCCCGGCTACACCATAGATATGTCACTTGTGGAGCGGCGGATTCGGGTTCATCACGGGGGGCAACGGCCGAGCTACTGCACCGGTCTGGATGAGAGCTGTGACGGGCTGGCGAGTCTGGGGACACACGCGATGGCCGGGACGCCACACGCAAACCTGCGACACACGATGGGGCTCGCGATACGGCGGTACTCGCTGAACGGGATTGCAGTGGGGGAAACGGGGTATCAGGCGTTTCTGGCCGGGCATTTCGGGGTTCCGTTTATCTTTTGCGCGGGGGATGCGTATGCGTGCAAGGAGATGGAGGAGCTGGTGCCGGGATGTGTGACGGTGGCGGTGAAGGAAGGGCTGAGTGTGCTGTCGGCGAGGACGGTGCATCCGGAGAAGGCGCAGGAAATGATACGGGAGGGCGCCGAAGAGGCGATGAAACGAATCGGGGAAATCGAGCCGCTGAAGCTGGAGCCGCCGATAGTGTTCCGGGCGGAGTACTATGAGCCGACGTTCGACCCGGAGAAGCAGCCGCCGAACAAGCGGATAATAGACAGCCATACGTTCGAGGTGGTCGGGGACGATATGGTTGATTTCATGAACAAGATATATGGATTTGACGCGGACTATGAGCCGCTCTGGAACCCGCCCAAGGCGGTGGACTGACGGTACTGCAACAGGAGGCAAAATGATGAAGCTCTATCTGATGACGGATCTTGAGGGCGGGGCGGGAGTGTATCAGGGGGAGAGCCGGGATGATACGAGTCT
>JAUWOG010000398.1 GCA_030612305.1 Armatimonadota bacterium
GAGCTACCTGAGAGAGCAGCCGACCGCATCATGCAGGCAGACGCGGACGGCGACGGTGCCGTGACGAAGGAAGAATTCGAAGCCGCTCGTGAGAACATGCGCGGCGGGCGCGGCGGACAGGGCCAAGGCGGCGGTGACCAAGCTGGCCGTGGTCAAGGCGGGCCCGATGTCGGCGTTTTCTTTGACCGCCTCGATGCCAACGAAGATGGAGAGCTCACTAAGGATGAGCTACCTGAGAGAGCAGCCGACCGCATCATGCAGGCAGACGCGGACGGCGACGGTGCGGTGACGAAGGAAGAATTCGAAGCCGCTCGTGAGAACATGGGTGGCCGGCGCGGTGGCGGTCAGGGCGAACGTGGTGGACGCGGTGGGCAGGGTCAAGGCGGCCGGCGTGGCGGAGGCGGTACCAACATCTAGCCTGCGCACGCGCAACGAACCACATGCGGGCCGCGTACCTCTCAGGTGCGTGGCCCGCAACCATGACAGACAGCCTTACCCCGCCATGCCTTCCCCTGCCCTCACGATTATCGCCAGCCCCTCATCAATCTCTGCTCGCGTGATATTCAATGGCGGCGCAATCCGCAGCAGGTCCTCACCCAGCGCATTCACAACCAGGCCATCGCGGAGGCACGCTTTCTGTAGCTCGCGACCGTCAACACCCTCCAGTTCGAGCCCGCGCAGCAGGCCGCGACCTCGCACTCCGGCCAGGAAGTCATAGTCCGCTTTCAGCGCCTCGACCGCATCCGCGAAATACTGCCCGACTTCCCCGGCGTTCTGCACCATACCCTCGGTCTCGATGGCTTCGATGGCCGCCAGCGCGGCGGCACACGCGAGATGATTACCGCCGAAGGTCGCCGCGTGGTTACTCGCCTCGAAGGCATTGGCGACCTCTTCACGAGCCAGACATGCGCCGATAGGGAAGCCGCCGCCGAGCGACTTCGCCAACGTGAAGATGTCCGGCTCAGCGCCCTCATCCATGTACCCGAACCACTCGCCGGTGCGCCCCATGCCGGTCTGGACCTCGTCGAAGATGAGCAGCATGTTGTGCTTATCGCAGAGCTCTCTGACTTGCGGGAGATAGCCTGGCGCGGGAACATTGATGCCGCCCTCCGCCTGGATCGGCTCGAGCATCACGGCGCAGATGGTCTCATCTATGGCGGCTTCGAGAGCGCCGATGTCGCCGAAGGGGACATACTCGAAACCGGCGGGCAGCGGAGCGAAGGGCGCCCGGTACTTCTCCTGCCCGGTCGCTGTCACCGTCAGCATCGTGCGCCCGTGGAAGCTCATCTCCGCGGTGATGATGCTGCGACAGTTGTCTTCACGGTGAATGCCGGCCCATTTGCGGGCAAGTTTGATCGCCGCCTCATTCGCCTCTGCACCGCTGTTGCAGAAGAACGCCCGGTCGGCGCAGGAGAGCTCCGCCAGCTTCTTCGCCAGCAATCCCTGCTGGGGGATGTCGTAGAGGTTGGACGTATGCATGATCCGATGAGCCTGCTCGCAGATCGCTGCCACGACCTTCGGATGGCAATGCCCCGGCCCGAGCACCGCAATGCCCGCGACGAAATCCAGGTACTCCTTCCCGTCCGCATCCCACAGCCTTGCCCCTGCGCCGCGCACGAACGCCACCGGCAGTTGCGCGTAGGTGGGCATGAGATATTGCCCGCTCAGTTGTGCAGCTTGCTCGTTAGTCATCTGCATCGCCTCCCGCGCCGGGCTCAGCCCCGCCGCCTATCATCGTTCCGATGCCCTCTTCGGTGAACAGCTCGACGAGCAGCGAGTGCTCGGCACGCCCGTCCACCAGATGCACGCTCCGCACGCCGTTTCGTATCGCTGAGATCGCCGCCTCCGCCTTCGGTATCATCCCGCCGCTTATCGTCCCGTCGGCGATGAGGTTCGCCAGTTCGCTCGTCGTGACCTCGCTGATGAGACTCTCCGGCTCCTCGACATCGCGCAGCAGACCCGGCACATCACTCAGCATGATGAGCTTCTCAGCCTTCAGTTCTTCGGCCACGGCGCAGGCCACCGTATCGGCGTTGATGTTGTAGCTGTCACAGCCGGGCCCTCCCGAGCCGACCGGCGTCAGCACCACTATGTAGCCGGCGTCATTGAGCGTGTCAATGAGGCGCGTATCTATCGCGGCCACTTCGCCGACGAAGCCAAGCTCGCCGTGGGGCGACTCCAGCTTGCAGGCCGTGACCACATTCGCATCCTTGCCCGAGAGACCGACGGCCCTGCCGCCTTCGGCGTTGAGCAGCGAGACCAGTTCCTGCCCGACGAGGCCGACCATGACCATCTGCACGATCTCCATGGCGCGCTCATCGGTGACGCGCAGGCCGCCGACGAACTGCGGCTCCTCCCCGAGCCGCTCCATCATCTCGCTGATGCGCGGCCCGCCCCCATGAACGATGACCACGCGCACGCCGACATAGTGCAGCAGGACGAGGTCCTTCGTCACGCTGTGCTTGAGCGCGGGGTCAGCCATCGCCGCGCCGCCGTACTTCACGACCACGGTCTTGCCGGCCCACTTGCGGATATACGGCAGCGCCTCTATCAGCGTATGTGCCCGCCCGTTGCTGGTAGCTTGTTTCTCCCGTTCATCCATCCTTCTCACCTTCCAGGTGCAGCACCGGCGCTTAGTCCTCCTCCGCGCCGGCGAGTTCGACGTAAGGGTCTGCTATCGAGATATCTAATGCTCCGTCCTCCTCCGCACCGGCGAGTTCAGTTGCATCATACTCCGCATTCAGATGCACATACTCCGGCGTCAGATCACAGGTCCACAAGGTCAATTCCTCGTCACCTCTGGCGAGGTCTATCTCGATGTCTATCTCCGGGCCGGTCATTTTCTGCCGCCCCTCGGCGAGGTCGAATTCCTGCACGCTGCCATCTGCGAAGACGGTGATGCCGCAAATGGATATCCTTGCCCGGTCGGGATCGAACGGCACCTCGGACGCGCCGACTGCCGCTGCAATGCGCCCCCAGTTGAAATCCTCGCCATAGGCCGCCGTCTTGACCAGGCTGTAGTTAGTGACCGCACGGCCCGCCGTGCGCGCCTCATCGTAGCTGGCGGCCCCGGTTATCTTCACCGTGATGAACTTGCTGCAGCCCTCGCCATCGGCGGCGATCTGACGCGCCAACGACTGCGTCACATGCAGCAGCGCGGCGCGGAAGACTGCATAATCGTCGGAGTCCTCCCCGCCAATGGTGGCGTTACCGGCCTGCCCATTCGCCAGCACGGCCACGGTGTCATTCGTGCTCATGTCGCCGTCAACGCTGATACAGTTGAAGGAGCGCGCCACGCACCAACTCAGCGCGCTCTGCAGAGCCGCCGCTTCTATCGCCGCATCGGTGGTGATGAAGCACAGCATCGTCGCCATATTCGGGCAGATCATGCCTGCCCCCTTGCAGATGCCGCCGAGCTTGACCGTCTTGCCCCCCAGGGCGAACTCGACGGCGCACTGCTTCGGCACGCTGTCGGTGGTCATGATGCCGCGGGCGATGCTGTCGGGGTTCGCGCGGCTGAGCACCGTACCGAGTTGCGCGATGCCCTCGGCCACCACCTCCATCGGCATGAGGTCGCCGATGTGGCCCGTCGAGCAGACGATCACCTCGGACGCGGGTACGCCGGTAGCCTCGGCAGCCATATCAGCCATCCGGCGGGCGTCCTTCATTCCCTGCCTGCCCGTGCCTGCATTGGCATTGCCGGAGTTGACGATGACGGTGCGCGCGGACCCATCGGCGACC
>JAUWOG010000151.1 GCA_030612305.1 Armatimonadota bacterium
TGGCGGCGGCACGCTGCAAACGCAGCGGAATGCGCTGGTCGAAGGACGGCTCCCAAGCAGTACTGACTTTGCGCTGCCTGCTGCTCAACGCACGCTGGGACCACTACTGGAAGCCGCTCAAGGCCGTCGCCTGAAACCCACTCTACCTACAACTCAAACGCGCACCCCTCACGCCCCTCCGCTTGACGAATCCCCTCCGCCATACTATACTGTTTCAAACCAACACACTAAAAAAGGCACAGAAGGGGAAGAGTAGGCGGCCCCACCCGGCTACAGAGAGCCGTTGTTGCGCTGAGAGACGGTGCCTGTGGACTGCCGAACGTCGCCCCTGAGCCGCCGGGCCGAACGAATTCTCGACTACTAGGCTCGGCCGGGGTACGCCCGTTAGCGCGTCAAAGAGTCCGGTGTGCTCAAACGCACCGGAAACCTGGGTGGTACCGCAGGAGTCAGTTGGCCTCTTGTCCCGTTGTGGATAAGGGGTTTTTTGCTACCCTCATGTCGGCGACACCTTGCCGCACGCTGCGATGACGACACCCGAGCCGAATCGGAGGTACTGACATGAAAAAGCGTAGTGGACCAGTGGTTCAGGGCATCAGCCGAGCACCTGCCCGTGCGCTACTCCATGCTTGCGGCTACACGCCCGGGCAGCTTGACGACAACTCCTTCATCGGCATCGCCAACAGCTACAGCGACATCGTGCCCGGCCATATCGGGATGCACAGGCTCCTCCGAGGCGTCGAGCTTGGCATCGCTGCGGGTGGCGGCACTCCCATGTCATTCGGCGTCCCCGCAATATGCGACGGTGTCGCTATGGGTCATGCCGGCATGTTCTATTCCCTGCCGAGCCGCGAACTCATCGCCGACACGGTCGAGAGCATGACCATCGCCCACGGTTTCGACGGTCTCGTGCTGCTGACTAACTGTGACAAAATCACTCCCGGAATGTTGATGGCCGCCGGACGCCTCGACATCCCGGCCATAGTCATCACCGCCGGCCCGATGCACTCCGGACGTCTCGCAGGCAGGCCGCTCTCGCTCGTCCGCGACACCTTCGAAGCCTTCAACAAGGCCGAGCGCGGTCTCATCACCGAGGACGAACTCCACGAAATGGAGCGAGAAGCCTGTCCCGGCCTCGGCTCCTGTCAGGGCCTCTACACTGCCAACACTATGGCCTGCGTGACTGAGGCGATGGGCATGAGCCTGCCCGGTGCCGGCACTGCCCTCGCCGGCTTCGCAGAGAAGGAGCGCCTCGCCTACGATACCGGCCTCGCCGCCTGCAGGCTCGTCGCAGAAGACGTCACTGCCCGCCGCATCATCACCGACGCCTCCATACGCAACGCTATACGCATGGACATGGCTCTCGGCGGGTCCACCAACTCCTGCCTCCATATCGCCGCGATAGCCTACGAGGCCGGGCTCGACATAGACCTCCACGTCTTCGACGAGCTCTCCGGCGACACTCCGCAGATAAGCCATCTCCGCCCCGGCGGCGACTACATGATGGAAGACCTCCACTGGGCCGGCGGCATACCGGGCGTCTTCTCAGTCCTCGCCGACAAGCTCGATGACAACATCACCGTCTCAGGAAAGACGATCGCTGAGATAGCGGCGGACGGTTGCGTCACTGATAGCGACGTCATCCGCTCGCTCGACAACGCGTACCGACCCGAAGGTGGTATCGCCGTCCTTCGTGGCAGTCTCTGCCCGGACGGAGCGGTAATCAAGCAGTCCGCCGTGTCCGACAAGATGCGTAAGTTCCGTGGCAAGGCCGTCTGCTTCGACTCCGAAGAAGACGCCCTCGAGGCCATCATCGCCGACACGATCCCTGACGGTTCCTGGGCCATCATCCGCTACGAGGGCCCCAGGGGCGGCCCCGGCATGAGAGAAATGCTCAACCCGACTGCCACCCTCACCGGAATGGGCAAGGAGGACTCCATCGGCCTGCTTACTGACGGCCGCTTCTCCGGCGGCACCAGGGGGCCTTGCGTCGGACACATCTCCCCCGAAGCCGCCGCCGGTGGCCCGCTCGCGCTCGTACAGGACGGCGACGAGATCGCCATTGACCTCGACGCCGGCACGCTTGACCTGCTCGTTGACGACGCCGAGCTCGCCCGCCGCAAACAGGATTGGCAACAGCCCCAGGCCAAAATCACCACCGGCTGGCTCGCGCGCTATGCCCGCACTGTGCAGTCTGCTTCAACCGGAGCGATCATGAAATAACGCCCGCAGCGGCCGACACGCAACCTGTCCACAGCCCGCTGCGGTCTTCAGGAGGTGCTACATTGAGCGACAAAATGATAAACGGTGCCCTCGGCATGTTGAAGGTGTTCGAAGAGGAGAACGTGGATGTCATTTTCGGCTATCCCGGAGGCTCCGTCATACCCATCTATGACAAGCTCTACGACTCGGAGATCCGCGACATCCTGCCGCGCCACGAGCAGGGCGCCGCTCACGCTGCCGACGGATATGCCCGCTCGACCGGAAAGGTCGGCGTCTGCATGGCCACCAGCGGCCCCGGGGCGCTCAACCTCGTCACCGGCCTCGCCAATGCCTACATGGACTCCATCCCCATGGTCGCCATCACCGGACAGGTCAAGTCCCACCTCGTCGGCAAGGACTCCTTCCAGGAAGCCGATACCACCGGCGTCACCCTCCCCATCACCAAGCACAACTACCTGGTCACCAATCCCGACGAGTTCGTGGACATCTGCCGCGAGGCCTTCTATCTCGCCCGCAACGACCGGCCCGGCCCCATCCTCATTGACATCCCCTTCGACATCAGCCTCGGCGATGTCGCCTGGACCGACCGTGACATCAAGCGCCTCGACTGCTACGAAGAACCCAAGCCGGTGGACGATGAGCTCATCCGCCGCGCCGCCGAGATGATAGCCCAGGCCGAAAAGCCCATCCTCATGATCGGCGGCGGCATCATCGCCTCCGGCGCATCAGAAAGGCTCTTCGAGCTCGCCACCAAGTGCAACATCGGCGTCGTGCACACGCTCATGGGCAAGGGTGCCTTCCCGGAAACTCATGAGCTCTCGATGGGCATGCCCGGAATGCACGGCATGGCCTACGCCGCCCTGGCGCTGCAGAACTCCGACCTGATGATCGTCATCGGCGCCCGCTTCGACGACCGCATCACCGGCGACCTGCAGAAGTTCGCGCCGGAAGCCAAGGTCATCCACATTGACATTGACGCCGCCGAACTCGACAAGATCCGCCCGACCCAGCTCGCCATCTGCGCCGACGCCGGCGATGCACTCGACAAGCTCGTCCCGGCCTGCAAGCCCCGCGACAAGGGCCCCTGGGAAGACCAGCTCTTCGCATGGCGCAAGCAGCACCCGCTTACCTACTCGATGCCTGACGAGGGCATTGCGCCGCAGTACATCGTCGAGCAGCTCTATGACATCACCGGCGGAGACGCCATCGTCGCCACCGAGGTCGGCCAGAATCAGATGTGGGCCGCGCAGTATTACAAGCTCGACAAGCCCCGCCGCTTTCTCAGCTCCGGCGGCCTCGGCACTATGGGCTACGGATTCCCCGCCGCCATCGGCGCACAGATCGGAAATCCCGACGCCCTCGTCGTGGACATCGCCGGCGACGGCTCCATCCAGATGAACCAGCAGGAGCTCACCACCGCAGTCATCAACAAGCTCCCCGTCAAGGTCATCATCCTCGACAACGGCTATCTCGGCATGGTCCGCCAGTGGCAGGAGATGTTCTTCGACAACCGCCTCTCTGGTGTTGACCTCACCGGCAATCCCGATTTCGTCCTCATGGCCGAAGCCCACGGCGGCGTCGGTCTCCGCTGCGCCGACCCCGACAAGGTCCGCGACACCCTTCAGCAGGCCCTCGAGGTCACTGACAAGCCCGTCTTCGTGGACTTCCTGGTCAGCAAGGAAGAGAACGTCTTCCCCTTCATACCTGCCGGCAAAGGCGTGGACGACATCATGTTCGACTAACCTGAGAAGGACAAGTGACACAACCTGCAGCGGCCACGAAAGGTGATCAAAATGCCTAACATACATACTCTCTCGGCCCTCGTCAAGAACCGGCCCCGAGTCCTCGCCCGTGTCGCCGGGCTCTTCGCCAGACGCGAGTTCAATATCGAGAGCCTCGCCGTCAGCACCACTGAGGACCCGGCCATGTCCCGCATGACCATCGCCGTGGACGTCTCCGGCACGCCGCTCGAACAGGTCCGCAAGCAGCTCGAAAAGCTCCATGACGTCGTCACCGTCATGGACCATACCGACGATGCTGTCGTCGAGCGCGAGCTTTGCCTCCTCAAGGTCGAGGTCCCCGCCGAAAAGCGGCCCGAGATCAGCGCCCTTGCCGAGATCTTCCGAGGCGACATCATTGACATCGGCAACGGCACCCTCATCGTTCAGTGCATCGGCGATACCGGCAAGATTGATGCCTTCATCGCCAATTTCCGCGAATACGGCATCATCGAACTCGTGCGCACCGGCAAGGTCCTGCTCGCACGCGGACACCAGAAAACCTGAGCCCCCGGCCCACAAAAGGAGCTTACGCAACATGCCAGCCCCTCAAAGGCATCTCGCGATCCTCGCCGTCGTCGCTGCACTCCTGCTCGCAGCCGTCGCCGCCTGCGCGGCACCTGTCCGCTATGAGCAAAAAGACCTCACCGACGCCGAATTCAAGTCCCTGACCATGAACAGCCCGGAGTTCTGCGATGTCAATCTCCGCAACGCCGAATTCCTCCGCTGCGCCTTCACCCACGGCAAGTTCGACCGCTGCTCCTTCACCGAAACCTCCTTCCGCGACACCAAACTCCACAAGCCCTCCTTCACCCAGGCCACCTTCGAGTATCCATCCTTCTATGGCTTCACGCTCAAGTATGGACGCTTCGAGAACGCAACCTTCGACGGCACCCGCTTCTACAATTGCGATTTCAACAATATCGTCTATGAGTACGGGGAAAGCGACGACCTCCATCTCCGCCAGTGCACCGGTCGCGCCTGGTATCTCGAACGCGTCGCGCTCCGCCGCCTTCGCGCCGAGTACCTCGAAGCTGCCCATGCAAACTGGCGCTATTGCGAGTTCGATCACGGATCCTTCTACTCCCCCGACTTCTCCTTCAGCACTATGGAGAACGGCGACCTCCGGCGCATGTCCATCAAGCGCTGCGATCTCTCCGGCACCAGTCTCGACAACTGCGACATCCGAGGCCTCACCATTGACGGCGTTGACATACAAGAGCTTCTGCGCAAGGCAGGCCATTAGCCACATGGCGGCGAAAACACATCCCGGTACTCGAGACCGCACCAGCCGGGGAGAGACCCCCAGTGGACCCGCAGCTTCATGAGATCGTTGACCTGGCGCAGGTGGACCTCGCGATGGTCTATCTGGCCCTCGCCGCGCCCGTGCTCGGAATAGTCATCGGCGCCA
Organism: Armatimonadota bacterium; assembly: GCA_030612305.1. GTDB lineage: Bacteria > Armatimonadota > Zipacnadia > Zipacnadales > UBA11051 > UBA11051. The sequence continues at coordinate 5,410 of JAUWOG010000151.1, forward strand.
TCGTCGGCCGGCTCCGCCACGGCGTCCTCTACGGCATCGGCCGCGGCCTGGCATTCGGAATGCTCGGCCCCATCATCCTCGTCATGTGGCGCTTCTACCGCTACATGGTCCGCTACGACCCGGCCACCGGCTATGTCGGCCTGCACAAAATGTCCGTCTTCGCGCTCAATGTCTGCGTATTCGCCATAGTGGGCATCCTACTCGGCGCGCTCTATGCCAAGCTCATTGCCCGCCGCCCACCACAACCGGCGCAAGACACAAACCAAACCGACGAAGAAAGTCCTGGCAACTAATTCACAAGGAGGAATTCCCAATGGCTGTTACCATCTACTATGACGACGACGCTGACCTGGGCGTACTCGAGGACAAGAAGATCGCGATCATCGGGTACGGAATCCAGGGCGGGGCCCAATCGCTCTGCCTCCGCGACTCCGGCCTCGACGTCATCGTCTCCGAGCTCCCCGGCACGCCCAACCACGACCGCGCCGTCGCCGACGGCTGGGAGGTCTATGACGATGCCGCCCGGGCCGCGGCCGAAGCCGATCTCATCCAGATACTCACCCAGGATCACGTCCAGAAGATGGTGTACGAAAACCTCATCGAGCCCAACCTCGAGACAGGCAACTCGCTCATCTTCTCTCACGGCTTCAACATCCACTACAAGCAGATTATCCCCCCCGACTACGTTGACGTCTTCATGATCGCACCCAAGGGCCCCGGCGCTCTCGTCCGCGAGTGTTACCTCTCAGACACCGGCGTCCCCTCGCTCCTCGCCGTCTATCAGGACTACACCGGCAACGCCAAGGCCTACGGCCTCGCCTATGCCAAGGGCATCAAGGGCAC
>JAUWOG010000221.1 GCA_030612305.1 Armatimonadota bacterium
GCCCCGAAGGATTCGAAAATGCCTCGGATCGGTACAAGCAATCTGCCGCGCTCCTCAACCCGGTCCACCCAGAGCTCGCCCTGTGCCAGCGCCGTGCCGACCGTCGCCAACAGCAGAATAACCGACATCGCTACAACTACATGCCGCCTCATGTGTATCTCCTCCTCTACCTGGCGCTGCGTTCGTCGTGCCAGCTCAGTTTACTACAAGCTGTCGGATGTGTCCACGGCGATACGCATGGTGCAGGGGGAAGCAGACGCGTGCTGTCATCGCGGGGCTGGATGGGAGTATGCTACGGTGTGCGGCGAGCCCGCAACAGATTACTGTGTAGGACAAACATTCTGCTTGTCACTGCGCATCACTCAGCACTTCCGTGCGGCTCTCACCAGCAAGGCGCTGCAGGAGGCCTCAGAGGCCACCCGCTCGGCGATGTTGCCGAAGACGGCGTCAACGATGGTGGGCCGTTCGGCACCGATAATCGCCATATCGTATTCACTGGCCCGCTCGATGAGAGCCGCCCGGGGGTCCGGAGCACTGACGATTTCAGCATCACCGAGTTCGATGAGATCGTGTTCGGCGAGGACTCTGTCGAGGTCCTGTTTCTGCTCTTCGATGTCGGCATCCGGCTCGACCGCGCGCACGAACAGAACCTCGGCATCACCGGCCGCAAGCAGAGCCCTGAGCACCATGCCACTGACCGGGAGGTTGAGGCCCCTCAGCACGGGGACCATGATGCTGCCGGTCGCCAGTCGGCGGAATTTGGCGACGATGAGATCAATCCCGGCGCCGCGTGCGACCCGGTACATGATCCTGTCGAATATCCGCTCAGCCTTGTCCCTGGCCTGAGCCCTGGCGTCCTCCGTGTCCGCCGCCGAGTATCCCACCAGCATCAGGTCGGCCTTCTGGCTCTTCACTGCGGATATCAGGCCTTCGTGCACCTCGCGCGCCACCTCGACGACACCGCGCACGTTGAGACCGACCTCCGCGCCCTGGCAGATTGCCTGCTGCAGCAAGCGCGTACCGGCAGCGACCTCCGGTGATGACCGCGCCGCACTGAGTTGCATCTGCTCAGGCACCGTGACTATGTGGGTGGCGACGACCTGATAGCCGTGGTAGGCCGACAGCTTTGCCGCCAAGCCCATCAGGTCAGGTACCGTCGCCGGATTGGCGACTCCGACTAGAAGAATGGGTGGGCGCTCGTCCCGCTTGTCTTCCCTGGCCATCCCTATCACATCCACCGATGAGCCAACTGAGTTGTTATGCCGGCTCGCCTTCCGAAGCGTCATAGGCTCGCACTAGCACGATCGAGCAGCCGGCAATGTCAGAAAGAGCATCTATCGCCGCGACGAGATCTCGGTCCGGGCCTACCGGGGCACCGAGGATCATCATGTCGGTGAAGGCGGCCTCGGCAGTCGCGGCCTCGACAACGGCATCAGCAAGAATCATGCGCACACTGGCCCGCACGCCGTCGCCGATGCGCCGCTCGAGGGCTGCTTCGGCCTCCTGCTGGGCTTCGTGGGTGGTCTGAGGGGAAACCAGACTCGCCACCGAAAGCTGAGACTCCCACGTGTTGGTCAAACGCGCGGCGCACAGCAGAGCCAGATCTCCGTGAATGCTATCCTCCGTCAACGCCAGGATATTCCGGGCCGGCACCGGCCCATGCTCGTGCAGCACCAGCATGTGGGCCCGCAGATTGCGATCGAGCGCCCCCAGCAGACGCAGACTCGCATCGTAGCCGTCGCCGGGCTCAGGCCACCCGAAGAAACCCAGAGAGGCCCCCGAGGCCTCCGCCGCACTGAGCAGCCCGCAGAACACTGAGCCGGCGACCGGCACATGTGAGGTCACCCGCGCACCTGCCTGCACGATGACATCTGCTGCTTCCTGCAACATGCGGTTGCGCTGCGCGATAGTCTCGTAGTACCGGGCTATCATCTCATCGCGGGGATCGTCGGCCATGTCGGCTACGAAGACGTTGACGGCGAGCAGTTCCCCCTGCACCGGGCCCATCATTCCTGCGGCTATCTGCAGCCGCGCCGGCTCGTGAGCCGGATTCGCCACCGCCAGCATCGCCTTCGGTATCTCGTCTTCGACAGCGCCCCCGCGCTCGACGCGCCGCAAGGCCGGCTGCAGTATGCCCCGGCGCAGAAAGTATGGCCACGCCCCGCGCAACTCCGTCGTCTTGCGCCCGATTGCGTAGTAGTGGATCACCGCAAAAGCGATCAGCCCCAGACCCATCAGCGCCACTGTCCCGCCGATCTTCAGCGCTACACCCACGCAGCCCAACGCGCCGAGTATCGGCACAGCAGGATACCAGGGCACGCGATAGGCCGGGTTGTAGGCCTCGATCTTCGCGCCGCGCATGATGATGCAGGCAACGCAGATGAGCGCATACAGCAGCAGGTGCAGCAGACCGGCAGCCTCGGCGAGCAGCTCGATATTGCGAATCAGCACGCACCCCAGGATCAACCCGCCGGTCAGCAGAATCGCCGTATGCGGTACCCGGAACCGCGGATGAACCCGATTCAGCCAGTCCCAAACGAGCCGGTCGCGGCTCATCGCGAAGCTGATCCGGGCCGCCGACATGATGCTCGCATTGGCCGAACTCACCATCGCCATGACTGCGCCGACGACCAGCGCGCCGCGACCCCATGAGCCCATCAGGTCGCCGGCCAGGTCCGCCACCAGCGTCGAACTGGACAGCTCCTCGAACGGCCGCAATGCGAGAACCACAAAGATTATTCCGCAGTACAGCACCGTCACCACGATCACGGAGCCTAACAGCGCTCGCGGCAGGTTCTTGCCCGGATCCCGGATTTCTTCGGCCATGGACGCGATCTCGCCGAAGCCGCAATAGGAGACGAACAGTGTGGCGGTCCCGCCCACGACGGCACCGATGCCGAAGGGGAAGAAGCGCTGCGAGAACAGCATGCCGAGATCAACGCTGAACGCGCCCCGGCCGACGAATAGAAACAGGGAACCGAGCAGGATGGCGACGGTGAGGTTCTGCGCTTTGCCCGCTACCTGCGAGCCGACGAGGTTGAGGACAATCAGCAGGGCGGTCATCACCAGCGCCGCGACGACCACCGGGATGCCGGTCAGAGAGGCGATGTACTCGCCGAAGCCGACCATGTAGAAGGCCGAGGCGAAGATCAGGCCGAACCAGCTTCCCCAGCCGATGATCGCGCCCCACAGCGGCCCCATCGCCCGCGAGATGAAGTAGTAGCCCCCGCCGGATTTCGGCATGCCGGTAGCCACTTCGGCGGCGCTCATCGCCGACAGCAGAGCCACGAGTCCGCCCAGCAGAAAGGACAGCAACGCCCCCGGACCGGTCTTGGCAATGACGATACCGGGCAGCACGAAGATGCCGGCGCAGACCATCGTGCCGATGCCGATGGTCAGCGCCTCGGCGAGCCCGAGGCCCTGCGCCAGTTCAACCTCGACCACACCGCCGGAGAAGTCTCCACTATCGGATGCTCCGTCGGTGACTTGCCCGCTGGCGCCTTCAGATTCGGCTGCCTTGCCAGACATGATTACTTATGATGACTGATTCGGGGGGTTCTAAGCAAGCCTGAGGGACATCACGACCACAAATCGCGCGGGCCTCCCGGGCGACACCACGGGCACTGCTGGTGCTACAGGCATGGCTTATTGCTGTGTTGGACGAGCTAACCGAGGTTCCTGTAGGTACCTTCGTCCCTGAGTCCTATGAGGGAGATCTCTATGGTCTTGTTGGCTTCGTTCACCTGGTAGACGATGCGGCAGCGGCCATGGCGGTAGCGATATCGCTTACCAGAGAACTTGCTGATACGGCGCGTGTGCTTGTATGGGGTGGTCTTCAGTATGTTGAGCCCATGTTCCACCTGCCTGATGAATACGTTGTTGCCTCGATGCTTTCGCTTCACGTCGTCCAACAGCGCATTCTCATCGGGCTCGATGGTGTATTCACACACAGTGGCAGTATCCCGCGCTCACTGGACGATGTGGTCTTTGATGACGGCAGGCCAGTCAACATCTTCGCCTGCGTTCGCTCGCGCATGGGCTTGCTCGGCTGTACGCACATGCGCCATCACCGATTCATCCTGCAGCATCGATATGTCTTCCGCATCAACCAGAATCAAGGCGTCTGCAAAGGCTTCAGAGATCGAGTTCCGCTCCTCCAAGCGCGGGATTGCCCTCGCAACACTGAGAGCAGTGTAACACGGCGCATTCTCCCCATCGGCCGCTGTACTGACAGTATATGATGCAGAAAGCCTGTGCTGTTCATTGATTGGCATGGCTACTTCTATGCTCATAGTCTGGTCGCCTCTCACTGGACGGGTCTAACAGCCTCGCCTTGGATCTCTTTCCGCTGGACGAAGTGAAAGCCGTCCGCTCTCGTTATGGTCCCCACATCAACTGGCCCGCCGCACCCGCGCATTCCTACGGATAGCCGCTGCGCCTCAATGGTGGTCCGCATGAACAGCAACGCAAGATCGACGCAGTCCTGCAGTGGCAGTACGTCTATCGGGAAAATCGTGCGCACCGACTCGAGGGCCTTCTCGAGTTCCTCCATCTGGGCCTTCTCAGGTCCAAGCAACTTCTGTATGATGTCGAGTACTCGATGATCGTATCCCTTCACCAACAGGTCCACTATCTCCCGTTGACCTCCCCAGGTGATACCGAATTGCCCTTCGGCACTGTGAAGCTCGTGGGGTTCAACGGCCTTTGGTATCTCGATGACATAGACGTGACCGTACGGCTCTCCGTGATTAAAGCCCGCTACGACAAACGTCATCCCGGGTCCTGCATAATCAACCGGAACCAACTTGCGCCACTGTTCACCGTAGAATCTAGATAGGAGCTCTGCATAGTCCCGCGTATCCCTTCTCTTACCGGGGAGCTTGACTTCTAGTTCGGGAACGAAACTGTAGGCGGATCGGGTCTGCATTGCGGCGAGACCATACGTTATGACGCCTACGTGGTTGTGCGGCTCCGCGAAGGAGAACAACTTGGTTGCGTTATCATAGTTGAGATGCAGGGGGGGATGCTGTTGATCGCCAGACTGTGCGACCAGTGTTAACCGGCTCTCTGCAGCCAGAACCAAACCCTCTGGTCCCTTGATGGCAATGCCCAGAGACATGTGGCGCGTGACCCCCTTGAC
>JAUWOG010000412.1 GCA_030612305.1 Armatimonadota bacterium
GACCTCTCTGCGCGAAGAGGGCGGCTGGATAGCCGAAGCCGCCATACCTTTTGCCGATCTCGAGGGCCGCAGCGCACCTGCCGACGGCGAGCGATGGCGCGTCAACATCTGCCGCGATGCCGACGCCGCAAGCAGGCTCTCCTCATGGTCATTCACGGGAGGGAATTTCCACACTATTGCCAACTTTGGCGAGTTCATCTTCCGCCGCGACGACCGTGCCATCAAGCTCTCGCAACTCCAGGGCTTCGCGATTGGTGACCTGACCGCTCGCGTCGGCATGACCGGGGTCGAGTTTCGGCCCATAGTCACCATCACCACCCGCATACTCGATGGCAACGCCAAGCCTGTCACCGACCAGAGCACCCCGCTCATGGACTTCAAAGCCGTGATGATTGCTCCACCACCACTCAGCGCCGGGGCCTACGAACTGACCGTGAGCGCAGCCTCCGAAGACGGCCGCGATCTCTACTACCAGCGCCTCCCCTTCATCGTCGAGAAGGCCTTCGATGTCACCGCAGGCATCTACCCCTACGAGGGCAAGCTATGGGTCAGCTTCGACGTCAGCGGCCTCCAGGGCGACGCCGCTGACATCACCGCAAAGGCCGCCCTGACGAAGGGCGCCGACGTTCTCGGCTCCTGCCAGGTCACTGAATTCTCCAACGGCCGCGCCGAGGCCGCCATTGACATAGCCGACCTCCCCGTAGGCGACTACATCGTGGCCGGAGAGGCCCTCGCCCCGGACGGCACTCAACTCGCCTCCGCCCACACTGCCGTGACTCAGTACGAGAAGCCCCCCTTCTGGCATTCAACCGCCGGCATAGACGATTCCGTACCTGAGCCATGGACTCCCGTCGTCCAGAAGACTGACGGGACCATTGAGGTCTGGGGACGGGAATACCAATGCGCCGCAGGTGTCCTCCCTCGCCAGATTGTCAGCCAGGGCAAGCCTCTCTTGACCGCGCCGATTTCCTATTCTCTCTCCGCCGCCGGCCGCACCGTGGACCTCGGCGCATCAGACGCCGCCGCCATCTCCTCCCCGGCCGACCGCGCCATCCGCAAGGCCGAACTCACGCTGCCCAACATCGCCGCCGAATGTATTTCCACCATCGAGTTCGACGGCATGATGCTCTGCAGCCTGACGCTCAAGCCTCGGGGCGAGGCAACCATAGACTCCCTCACTCTCAAGATACCTCTGCGCCGGGACATCGCCACCTTCATGCTGCCCTCCACCGGCCGCAACAGCAGCGCCAGGCAGATCGGCACGGACAAGTGGCAAGCCGGCTTCCATCCCTATATCTGGATCGGCAACGACGACGTCGGCCTCTCCTGGTTCGCCGAAAGCGACCAGTACTGGCGGCCCAGAGACAACCAGATGCTCTCCGTCCTCCCTCAGAACGATTGCGTCCTTCTGTCGCTTGACATGATACGAACGCCGCGCACGATTACTGAGCCGCTCACCATCACCTTCGGCCTCCACGCCACACCGGTCAAAGCCATTCCGCGCAACAACCCGTTCGCGTGGAAGTTCGGCGGCGTCATCGGCGGCTACCAGCCCGCCACGCTGCCTGATGGCCCCCTTGTCACCTACCCCGAGCATCTCAGATACCCCGTGGCCGGTAATGTCAACTACCAGCGGGGCACTCTCGAATTCTTCCTTACTCCTGCCGACAAACTCGGCGGCGCCACGCGTGACGTGGTCCTGCTCCCCGGCGGCTTCTCCCTCAAGTACACATCCGGATCCGACCATCGCATGGACCTCACCGCCGCCGGCGAGACGGTGAAAACCGAACCTCTTCCCATCCAACTCGACACCTTCACCCACGTGGCCATCACCTGGGGCGATGCTACCGCGCTCCATGTTGCCGGCAAGCAGGTCGCCGAGATCCCCGGCAAGCTCAAGTGGGCCGATGGTATCGAGGAGACGAAGACGCCGCCCCGCATCATCTTCGGCGCTTTCAACGAGTCCCGAGGATACACTCTCATCGCTCTCGACGAGATCCGTCTCTCCGACACTGTCCGCTACACTGCCGAGACCTTCCCGCCGCCTGCCGAGCCTTTCATCCCCGACGAGCACACGCTCCTCCTCGACCACCTCGACGACGAGTTCCGACCTGATGGCGAGGATGCCGAGACGCGAGCCACGAGCATCTCGGGCCGCTCTTCCGAGCTTGGCGGCATCCCCAGCATCGGGTGCAAGTTCGGCCATGGCAAGTTCGGCAAGGCGCTAGAGATCGCCTGTGCCGTGCGCCCCCAGCGCGAAGTCGCCGAGAGCCACGGTGTCATGACCACAACCCACTGGTCGTGGCACGAAGCAGACCGCCGCAACCCGGTTCACGGCTGGCCGCCGCCGATCTTCATCGAGCCGGTCGCGCCGCATCTCAAGGAGCAGATCGCATGGCTCCATGACCTCGGCGTGCGCATTGTTCCTTACGCCGGCTTCTGCGGCATCGGCGCACCCTCACTCTGGTCCAGGCAGTTCGGCCCTGAGTGGGCTCGCCGCCCGGTAGCCACACAGCCCTCCGAGCCGCCCAAGGGCCACCATTTTCTCATGGTCTGCGGCAACAGCGGCTACGCCGACTACATGGCCGCAGGCACACAGTGGCTCATGGACAAATTCGATTTCGACGGCATCTACACCGACGGCAATCCCCATGTCTTTCCCTGCAGCAACACGCACCATGGCTGCGGCTACTACGACGACGATGGCATTCTCCGATCCACATGGCCGATACTGGCCACCCGCGACTACCTCAAGCGCATGTACAAGATCATCCACGCCACGAAGCCCGGCCGCGGCTTTCTCGTCAACCACGTCTCAGGCGGCCTGCTCATACCGACGCTCAGTTTCACTGACATCCACTACACCGGCGAGCACGAGTACTACGAAAACCTCGACACCTTCCGCGTGCGCTGGCAGAGCCGAAACACCGGCGTATGGACCATCATGCTCGGCTCCACCAAGCACATCTACACGCCGATGGAGACCACCTACTCCCTCCTCCACGGCGTCGCTGTCTGGGTTCAGGGAGCGACCGGCCGCAATGACATGCAGCGCAAGTTCGTCAATATCTGGCATCTCTACGACGCCTTCGACACCACCCACTCCACCTGGCTGCCCTACTACGAAGCCGAGAAGGGTCTTATCATCCCCGACCACGACGGGGTGAAGGTCAGCGCGTATGTCCACTCCGGAAAGCGCGCGCTTCTCGTTATCGGCAACCTCACCGACAAGCCACTCACACCACGCATCCGCCTCGACCTCCAACAACTCGGCTTGCAGGACGCGCAGGTGCGGGCGACGAACGCACTGAGCGGCCGGACCTTGCGGCTCGACAATGAGGTGCTCGAGGTCCGCGTGAGGCCGAAGAGCTTCGTCCTCGCCCTCATCGAGTAGCGCCTGCAAACTTCCTCCCCCATCACCCTTCACTCCCGTGCTACTCCCCCACCGCGTAGGTCGGCCTGCAGGCGAAGGAGCAGTTAGGGGATTGCGACCTCGTGATAGGCCTGGCGGTAACGTGGAGTGGAATCTATCCCGAGCGCGAGGAGCCCGAAGTCATCAAGGCCGAAATTGCGGCCGCTCGAGAGGTGGGTGCCCGGGGCTTCGTGGTGTTCCATTGAATTGGTATGTACGAGGAGCACTTCAAGGCGGTCCGTGAGGCAATAAATGAGCGCGCCAGC
>JAUWOG010000634.1 GCA_030612305.1 Armatimonadota bacterium
CTTGCTCAGTCATGGTCATTTCTCCCTCTCGGCCGGGCGTTGACCGGCTTGCTCTCTCCGCAATCTGCAGATGGGGCAATACGTCGCATTCGTAGGTTCACCGCACATTGCGCACGACCTTTCCAGCTCATCAACACCCGGGGCCTTCATCGCCTTGAGCTTGGTATGGGCGTACTGCATCTTGCCCATCGGCACTTTGGCCTCGAGGAGTTCGAATACCTCATTGAAGCGCCGGCTGGCCGGTTCGAAGTGAGGGCACTCGACGTCGGTGTACGGCAGACCAAGCAGCTCGGCATACTTGGCCGTGGCGCTTTCCGGCGTGAAGTAGAGCGGCTTGATCTTGCGTGGCCGGTGCGTCGAGGGTTGCAGCACTGGTCGGGGCGCTTCGAGGCGACCGGACAGAAGACCCTTGAGCATGAACTGGAGGATGTCATCCACCGTATGCCCGGTTGCGAGTGTCGGAATCTCCAGCTTCTGGGTCATCCTGTTGAGCAGTGACCGCCGCACCGCGCCGCAGACGTTGCACTGGCGGAACTGGCCGACCGGTTCGATGCGCACGCCGAAGTCGGCGACACTGCTTACATGTAGCGGCACACCGACATGCTCACAGAGATCGGCGGCCGCAGCCTGGCTGATGTCCGAGAACTCCCCGAGCCCCATGTTCACATGGAGCCCGACGACCTGTATCCGCATCCGGCCGCGCAGCGAGTGCAGCATCTCCATCAGCGCGGCGCTGTCTTTCCCGCCCGAAAGCGCCACCCCGATCGTATCGCCCTTCCGGTACATCTGCCGCCGCCGCATCAAGCTCTCGACGCGCCTCACCAGAAAGCCGGGAAAGCACTCGGCGCACAAAGCCTTGCCGAATTCGCTGATCCGTATCAGCTCATCTTCCGCCTTGCAGCGCGCGCAACTATCGTCGTGAAGGCTCAGCTTCGAGGGCAAGGAGCACACCTTCCACCCGCAGAGGTCACATCACCCACCAAACGCGTGCCTCGGCCTCCAGCCCGAGGTCGTTGCGTGGCGGGACGAAGCAGTTAGTGCGGCACTCCTTTTACTTCGCTAGAGGCGAGCCTCTGCGCCATTTGCGCAAGCGTCACTGCGGCGATCTGATCCGGCTGGAGCAGGACCAGCGGCTGGCCCACTTCGATGGCCGTTGCGCACGCTTCCGGCGCAGGCGGCACCGCCCCGATGATCTTGCACTCCAGGTTGTTCTCGATTGCCGGCAATTGCAGGACGGCTGACGACGCTGCGAGCGTGACTATGATAGCACCCACCTTGTCAAGGTCAACATCCCACGCCTCGAACTGCTGCAGTCGTGCCCTCGCGGCCCTGACCGAACTCACGTCAGACCCCACCGTCATACACACGACATCGGATAGCCGGATAGCCAGTTGCGTTGCCGGCGACTGGTCGCACGGCAGGTCAATTATCGTGAAGTCCGACAGCTCACCCAGCGCACTGATGATGGCGCCGGCGTATTCCGGTTCGATGTCACCGAAATGGCCCACCTCTTGGGGGCCAAAGAGTGCCCGCGGACCGAACGGAAGGTCGAAGAGCGCAGCCTCCACCTCCTCCCTGCCAAGCACGTGCGAGGGAAGCGCGAGCAGATGACTTAGATCATGACTTGGCGTGCGGTTGAGCTGCACCGCCAGTGAACCATGATCCGCGCGCAACTCCAGCAGACTGACATGTTCGTAGCGCTCGGACAGAGCGGCTGCGATATTCGCGGCCACCGTCGTCGTCCCAGTGCCCCCCTTTGCACCCGTAAAACTGATCGTCCTTCCTATGCTCTCGTCCTTGGCGGCCCGCAACTGCTCCATCTGGAGCCGGTGTCTCTCTATCGCGTAGCGAATCGTGCGGACGAGTGTGCCGCAGCCAGTCTGGTCCTTCACCAGGTACTCCTGCCCGCCGGCCTGCGCGATCCTTATCGCCAGCACATCATCATCTCGACGCGTGACTACGACCACCGGCAGGTCCGGTGCTCTCCCCGCGACCATCTTGAACGCCTCGAAGCCGGACACATCCCGCAGATCCGGTTCCAGTATGATGGAGTCAAACCGGTCTTCGTCTAACAACTGCAAGGCGTCGTGCATTCTCCGGACATGCACAAACTGAAACTCCGTGGCGTCAGCTTGCGCGAAACAGTCCCGAAGATGCTCAAGGTCCTGCTCGCTGTCGTCAATCACCAATATGTTGATGGCAGCGCCGCTCATTGCCTCACATCTCACCTTCCGGTCGCCTGGTCGCAGGCAGAAGCCCGCAATATCCAGGCCAACAGCCACCCATACAATACTAGTTCCGGTCTTCTGTTACAAGGTGTCACCTCCGCCA
>JAUWOG010000744.1 GCA_030612305.1 Armatimonadota bacterium
GTCAAGGACGGCGATCACCGCATCTTCTTCTACCTGCTCGGCCAGACGATTGACGGGGCCGACAAACCGCTCGTATGTGCGCGCATCGCCGACAACGCGGCTGCCCTCGCTTTGCCGGCCCCCGCCATTGCGGTCATCGGGAAACACGAGGCCATCGAGGGCGAGCTGGTCATCCTCGCCACCGACCATCTCTACGGCTATCGCCTCCGCGCCGCGGGAAGCAAGACCCCGCTCGTTTCCTCTGATACGCCAGTTGACGTGGATTGGGATTTCGCGACCGGCGCGCTCCACATCGTCGCAACCGAGGACAGCCACGTCGAGTTGGCCATCGCCGCCGCTGACAAACTCACACTCGACAGCCAGGCGGCAAAAGGCACTGCCACAGCTGACGGCCGCACCACCTTCGCGCTCTCCGCAGGCCGCCACGTCTTCGCAGGCGCAACGCCTTCTGCCGCCGCACTCGAGCAGACCAACACTAGCCTCACTGAAACGCTCGCTGCGGCCACGAAGAAGCAGGCTGCCGACATCGCCGCCGGCAGTGCTCAGCCGGAGAAGCCGAGCGCGCCGGAACTGAAGGCCGCCATGACCGCAGAGGTCGGCGGCAAGCCGGTCGCCATGACCGTCATCCCCTCAGCCAAGCGCCCGCTCGTCTGCGTCGCCGAGGGGAAGACCGTGCATCTGCTCACTCCTGCCGGCGAAGAGGTCGGCAAGATGCAGACCGACGGGCCGATCCGCGTCCTGCGCTGGTGGGCAGAGCAGAACCTGTTGCTCGTCGGCTGCAAGGACGAACAGGTCATCGCCTTTGACCTCAACGGGAATCGCCGCTGGACTTTCACCTCCGTGATGGACCCGGCCGTCTTTCGGGCGGCCAAGACGTACTGGTTCAAGACCGCGTCCGGGCATGAGGGCGTTCACTGCCTCCACACCGGGCTCTTCCTCGATGGCAAGGAGCAGTGCTTCGTCGGGAGTGCGTGTACGCTCGAAATCCTCGATGAGAACGGGGAGTTGGTCAAACGCCTGCCGGTGTTATGGGGTCCCGGCTGGAAGATGAAGCTCGTTGACGGCCCCGACGACAGCATCAATCTGCTCATCGCGCGCTGGCCCAACGGCAACGACACGCTCGCCGTCGTCAACAATAAGACACTCAGCGTCGGGCGCGGCTTCTATGGCGTCCCGGCCGGCCATACAATGGTCGGTGCCTGGGCCGGCCTCAACCGCGTCAGGCTCTTCTACGAAGACATCAACGCCGATGGGACGATGGACTTCGTCTCCGCCGAAAACGGTGTCTGGAACCGTGTCACCGTCCGCTCATGGCAAGGCGCGGCCCTCTACAACGCCCAGTTCGGTCCGGGCGCAAACAAGAGCCCGGGAGCAAACCTCAGCGACATGGATGTTGCCGACCTCGACGGTGATGGCAACAAAGAGATCATAGTCGGCACCACCAAGGGCCTCGTCGTAGCTCTAAGCAACGAGTGTGTCAAGGTCTGGTCGCAGCGCATGGCCAGTCCGCCAGCGGTGATCAGATGCGTTCCCGGGCCGGATGGCACCGGCTCTCAGGTTCTGGTCGGCTGTGCGGATGGCACCGTAGCCGTGCTCGACGCCAATGGCGACCTGGTGCGCCTCGGAGAGGTCACCGGGCGGCCCACGCACATCGAGCAGCT
>JAUWOG010000472.1 GCA_030612305.1 Armatimonadota bacterium
CTATCCCGATGAGCGCCTCGCCGACAATCAGCTTCTCCACCCGCATCCGCTCGGCGAGTTCCTCCGCCGGCGCGAGCCACATCGCCACCGTCTCCAGGCTCTGCGGCGGCATCGTCAGCTCCTCGAACCCCAAGCTGTCGCGCGAGTGGAACCGCACCTTCTTGAACATCGGTATCGAGCTCGTCACGATCACATCACCGGCCCCGGCTATCCCTCCGCGCCACTCAAATTCCTCTTTCTCTTCCTCTTCCGTCTCATCTATCCGTATCTGCGAGGTCTGCACCGCCTGCGTGTAGTAGTCCAGGTCTCGCCGCTCGACATGCGCTATGTTCTGCTCCAGGTCCAGCTCCGTGACCAGGTACGTCTCCCCTGCGTGCAGATAGACCGCATTATCATGGAGCTGCGACATCGCGCTGGTCTCATCGAGCGTCCCGATGACGCGTTCACCTTCCGCCTCATCCTGGATAGTATATACCGGACCGTCTATATTCCGCAGGTTCACCTTCGCCGCCGGGTACTCCGAGCTCGACCAGTACCAGTGCCCTTCCAGGTGCTTGACTAAGCCCTCTTCCTCCAGCAGTTCCAGAATTATGTCCGCATGATCCCCGAAAGCCTCGGCCTCCTCATCGGCCAGCGGCAGCTCATGCGTCGCACACCGGATATGCCCGATGCTGACATGCGGATTATCCGGGTCAATGACGGCCTGCTCCGGATTCTGGGCGAAGATATAGTCCGCGTGTGTCATCAGGTACTGGTCCATCGGCGTATTGCGGCCCACCAGGAACACCATCGCCTCCTCTTCACCGCGACCTGCGCGACCCGAACGCTGCCACAGACTCGCGACTGTCCCCGGGTAGCCCACCAGGATGCACGCATCGAGGCTGCCGATGTCAATCCCCAACTCCAGCGCATTCGTAGTTGCCACACCCATGATATCGCCGCTGACGAGCCGCCGCTCGATCTCCCGCCGCTCCTCCGGCAGATACCCGCCGCGATACGCATGAACCGACTCAGCCAGCCGCCGCGACACCGGCCGCAGCAGGTCCCGCGTGTTCTTGTAGATAAGCTCCGCTGACAGCCGCGTCCGCACAAAGCAGATCGTCTGGATGCCCGCTTTCACCAGCGCCGCCAGCAGGTGCACGCCCTCCCACAGCGGGCTCCTTCTATCCCCTCCCACGCGCCAGCGATTCTCTGCACCTCGCGCCGCCGTCTCGAGCACCGGCGGATTCCACAGCACGAAGTGCCGCGCGCCACACGGCGAGCCGTCCCGCAGCACCGCCTCGATCTGCCGCCCTGTCATCCTCTCCGCATGAGCCTGCGGATTCCCGATAGTCGCCGACGAACAGACGAACTGCGGCTGCGACCCATAGTGCGCGCAGATACGCTTCAGCCGCCGCAGCACATTCGCCAGGTGCGAGCCGAAGACCCCACGGTACGCGTGTATCTCGTCAATCACCACATATTTCAGGTGCGTGAAGAACCGGTTCCAGCGCGCGTGGTGCGGCAGGATCCCCTGATGCAGCATATCCGGGTTCGTCAGGATCACATGCCCTGCATCGCGCAGCCGCCGTCGCAGGTTCTGCGGCGTATCACCGTCATACGTCCCGGACAGGAAATCCAGCCCTTCCTCCGGCGCATTGAACTGCCCCAGCCCGCGCAACTGGTCCGGCGCCAGCGCCTTGGTCGGGTATATGCACAGCGCCGTGCTCATCGCATCCTCGATATAGCTCTCGGCGATCGGGATATGGTAGCACAGCGTCTTACCCGACGCCGTACTGGTGACGATGACGACATCCCGCCCCTTGCGGATATGCTCTATCGCCTCGGCTTGGTGCGTATAGAGCTGTTGTATCCCTTGCTTCGCCAGTATCCTCTGCACCGCCGGATGCAGCCCGCCGGACAGCTCTGCATAGTCAGCCGGTCGCGCGGGCAGTGTCTCGACATGCACTATCTGCTCGCCGAAGAAATCCTGCTCCGCCATCCGCTCCAGAAAGTCCTCCGCGTCCATCCATCCCTCCTTGCTTATTGCCGTTGCCGTCCGCCAAAGAATGGGTGGCTCGGCCTGAGTTTGCTGCAATGCAGCAAACTCAGGTGAGAATGAAACAAGCCATGCTTGTTTCATTCTCAGCTTCCAGCCCGAGTCTCGCCTTCCTCCCTCGTCCTCATCCCCTCCTCAAACACGCTCACCACCGCCGGACTCCGCAGCCACCTGATACACGCATACAGCACATAGGCGAAGATTGCGACTGGCACGGCCGTGACTGCGCCCCCGACTAGAGCCAGAATTGGGTCGCGGAGCCAGTACCTAACTACGATGGCGATCCAGAAGCCGAGCACATAGCACGCAAGGACGATACAGGCCCAGAGAGCGACCTTACGCGCCCATTCGCGGCTACGTGTCAGCCCTCGACCCACGAGCCATGCCAGGACGCACAAGCCCACGTCGGCCAGCCATTCAAGCACTAGCCAGAGGACGAAATGCTCGCCCTTGCCCTCTGGTCGCATTGACGACGCGTACAAGGCCAACAGGGCGGCACCGATCACCGGGCCAGCCATCGCAAACGCCATGACTGTCCGCCCGGTGCTCAGAATCCTCTTGCGCGTCTTCTCATCCGCCTCCATGGTCCCTACTCGTCCTCATCATGCAACTCCGGCGGCTCGGCCTCCACTTCCGGCGGCAGACACGCTGCTACCACCGCCGGACTCCGCAGCCAGCGGATGAAGCTATACAGTGGAATTGTCAGCGGCGCGGTGAAGATGACATAGATGACGGCGAGCATCACCCCTGACCTGGAGTTGCTCAGCAGCATCTCGCGCGCGTTGAACGCGCACCACAGGACGATGAGGCAGGCCAGTGCCAGGCAGCCATAGAGCATCCCCATCCGGCCCCAGTCCTGCTGCTTGCTCAGACCCCAGCCGACGCCCAGGAACCCCAGCCCGAGCAGGAATGCCGGCACGGTCTGCACGAGAATCTCGAATGCCTCTCCGCCTTCGCCCTCGGGGTCCGTGGGTAGGGACGAGAGGTATGCTGGCGTGAGCACAGCCATCCCGATCGCCAGGCAGAGACCGATTGCGAGACACGTACTACCTGCCGATTTGACATTCCGAACGGTCCGCTCATCTACCTCCATCGTCAGCGCTCCCGGACACAGCCTTTGCTTTCCGCTCCTTGCCCGCTCCACGGTGTTGCCGTTGTCTCTTCCCCATTTCCGCTCCGCTTTCCGCTCCACTGCCGCTCCGCTTTCCGCTCCGCTTTCCGCTCCGCTTTCCGC
>JAUWOG010000586.1 GCA_030612305.1 Armatimonadota bacterium
CCCCCCCAAAAAACGGCGTGGCCCCCCCCCAAACGGCCAGGGGGGGCGGGAGTTGCGAAAGGGAAAGGTGCGCGACGGCAGCGGCAAACGGCGGACGGCTACGTGGTTGGGCGCTGCCCCACACCCCGCTGGGGTCACGGACCCCAGACCCCCCGCTCCGTTGCCGCTCCGCTGCACGGAGCGGAAAGGTGACCGGGCGTGCGGGACACGGGAGAAGATGGAGATTTGTCACGCACGGAAAAGGAGTTGAATACGGCGTTGGATGCTCAGAGGCGGAAGGGGAAAATGTGGCTGTGGGGCGTTGTCGCGGCGCTGGTCGTCGGCGTCGTGGTGATGAATACCTACACGGGTGAGTACTGGGCCCGCGCGAAGGCCGAGCGCAGGAGGATGGTTGATGAGCGCCTGCTGGCCGAGGCCCGGGCGAAGCTCGAAGCGGAAGGCCGCCTGCCTGAGCCGAAGTTCGAGCTGCCCGCGAATTCGGGCCCGGAGGATGCGCCCGTCCATCTGGCTGTCTTCATCAACTCGGCCAACGATTGCCTCGAACCCAATGCCAAGTTGCTGCCGAAGGTTCAGGAGGTCTATGGCGAGTTGGTGGGCATCGAGTATCTGGACATGGTGGATGAGGATGTGAAGAGGAAATCCGATGCGCTGCAACTCGGCTGCGATGCGGGGATATATTTCAACGGTGAACTGCAGCGCAAGGCCCAGCCGGGCAATATCGTCGGCGTGCGCGAGTTCATGGGCGCGGTAGATACAGACAGGTTCTACACCTGCGATGTGTACGGGGCGATCAATTATGTGCTGAAGGAGAAGGGGATCGAGGTGCCGGAGGGGGCGGAGCAGCTTGCGGAGCCGCCACCGGGCCAGCCACTTCTGCAGCCCCTGCGGCCCGCGCCACTGATTGTGAGGCCGTAGCTCCGCGCGGACGCCAAAGGCCTGGCGGCAAGGGCACAACACACATACGCCAACGCCTATTCCTCGATGACCGGCAGCATCAGCCGCGACTCATGCCCCGGACCGTGCAGCACCTCCTGTCGCGCCACCTGAGGCTCAGTCTCCTGCCAGGTCGGAGCCATTGTATTCGGATGCGGGAGGATGCGCGGGCAGCATGAACTGGTGATGAGCAGGCCGATGCGGGAGCCTGCGGGGAACGTATAGGCTACGTTGTTCATCTGGAGCTGCAACCTTGCCGGCTCGCCCGGTGTCAGCGGCTGCGGGTCGCTGAAGCTGTCACGGTAGCGGCAGCGGAGCGAGCCGTGCGTCAGCGCCGTGACCCGCCCGATCCCGCGTGTACGCGGGATGACGCAGAGCTTGGCGATGAAGTCGGTATCCGGCGCGCTCGAAGTAATCCAAAGCTCGAGGTTGATGTCGCCGACGACCGTCAGCGGCCTGTCGAGCACCTCGCTGCGATAGTAGAGGACATCGTCGCGGCGGAGGAGAGCGCGCTGGTCGGTCGGCCCGACCGCGAAGAAATCGCTCATCCCCCAGTAGGTCGGCCCGCCAAGGGTAGGGACGGGATTCTGCGGGTCGTAGGAGTAGGCGTCGGCGGCGGCGCGGGAGGGACTCTCGGGGCTGAGTCTGCCGCTGCTGCCCAGGCCGCAGGCGTCACCGGCGGAGGTCAAGTACCACTCCTGGACGCGGGCTTCGGGCGGCGGCCAGTCAGTCGCAGACTCCCAGCGGTTCTCCCCCATCAGGAAGTACTTCACCGGCGGCTCCTCGGAGATCCCATCGTCAATATCCCGCAGCCACAGGTCGAGAAAGCGCAGCTCGTAGGCGTCAATGTCTATGCCGCAGGCGGGGCCGAAATCCCATTCGCCGTACGCGGTCGCGCCGCAGTTGCCGTGTCCCCACGCGCCGACTAGGAGGCGCTGATTGTTGCGGGCGAAGTCGGTGGCTCCGCCGGCGCGGATGCCGAGGAAGGAGTTGAACTGGCCGCGCGAGATGTGGTCGAAAAAGCCGGCCTGGTGCATGCCCGCACAGGCGACTTTGTCATAGCAGCGGGCCTGGTCAATCGAGGCCCAGTAGTCGTCATAGCGATCGTGCGCGACCCATTTGCGGAGCTGCTCGGAGGCGAAACCGACGCGCGCCTCGATGTCGGCCAGAGAGCCCCTCGCGCCTATCCGCCAGAGCTCATCGTATGTGAAATGCCCGCTGTGCGGCTTGGTCGGGCAGATGGCGTGGTCGAGCGGCCAGCGCACCAGGTTCGCCAGCGCAAAGCAGCCGTCATAGCGGATCCAGTCGGTGAAGAAGCTGTTCGGGGCGACGCCGGGGAGAATACAGCGGAGAGCTTCATGCCCGCCGCCGGCGGCGAAGAGTTGCGTCATGCCGAGATAGCTCTTGCCGGTCATGCCGATGCGGCCGTTGCACCAGGGCTGATTCGCGACCCAGTCGAGAGTATCGGGGCCGTCGGGCGGGGCGTCATCGAGGGGGCAGAAGTGGCCCTCGGAATCATACTTGCCGCGCGTGTCTTGAGTGACGAAGGCATAGCCGAGGTCGGGGAAGTACTTGCCCTGGCCACTGCTGCCCTGGCGGTGATAAGGCGTGCGGATAAGCACCACCGGCCAGGGCCCGTCTCCGTCCGGCAGCCAGACGTCGGTGGCAAGGTGAACGCCGTCGCGCATCGGGA
>JAUWOG010000613.1 GCA_030612305.1 Armatimonadota bacterium
CGACTATCTTACCCTCGCCCTCGCCGTCCCATGTGGCGATGCTCCAACCGTCGTTTTCGAAGTCACCATTGGTAAGCAGGTCCATCTCGACGGCGGCATGGGAAGCAACCGCGCACAACGCGAGTATCATCAATACGGCACAGACGAGTCGCAGTTTCATCTTTCGCCCTCCTCGGCTTTCGCCTTCCTTGGCGGGAACGCCACATTCGCATAGGACACAAATGCCTATTCGCCACAAGTCGGCGGAATACTTCTTTTCAGTGTGGAATGAAAAGGCATTTGGGCCCCCGGCGCGAACTACAATTGGTACACAGGTAGTCATCCGAGGCTCAGCAAGGAGGATTGCATCATGTACATTCTGAGAATGGAGTGCGCTCACAGGTGTGTTGTCGTGGTTGTGCTGGGAGTCCTGATCGGGCTGGCGAGTGTGGCATGGTCGCAGCCGGGCGCGGATGAAGGGCTGCAGATCCAGATCGACTGCAGGTTTGTTGACTTTGCGCCCGGAGTATTCCCGGCGAAGGAGATCGTGACCACAATTTTCCCGATCAGACGGCTTCACAAAGCCCTGATCGAGGAGAAAGCGGCGGTAGTGTGGAATCCGTGCATAGCCTGCCCTAGCAACCAGTGGGTGACCGTCACGTTCCATATCGACATCCCGGTCGTTATCACTGAGTACGACGAGAACGGGCAGCGCATCCTATCTGAAACCGAGCAAATGGACGATGGGGACTTCCTGAGAGTCAAGCCGGTTCTGCTCGAGGATGGCAAGGTCGCGATGGACATCGAAATCCGTTTCACAACTTGTGTTGACATTGTCACCGATCCAGAGGGTCAAATCATACCCATCGCGGTCACACAGGTGATTCGTACCAGCGCTATCGTGCCTGACCGGAAGACAGTGACAATCCGCTGCGGTCATCTTGGCGAACTCCTCTGGCCCTCCCGCGCTGAGGCACAAGCCGCCCTTGAGGGGGAGCCCAGAGAGACGCTGATCATGATCACGCCCAAGCTCATCAAGTGAGAGCCACAAACACCGGATAAGCCCGAGGCCACTAAGGAGACGCAGAAAACAGAGCCATAGCCGGAAGAGGCGATGGTGTTCTCTTGGAGGAGGTCTTGCCGATGGGATATACGCACGAACGCAACTACGGCTGCCGGGTGAATGATGAACTCACGTATCGCGGGCTGCGGATGATGGTCATCGAGAATGAGCTGATACGCGTCTCGCTGCTGCCGGACAAGGGCACCGATATCTTCGAGTTCGTACACAAGCCGACTGATACGGATTTCATGTGGCGCAGCCCGCTCGGCGTGCGGCCGCATCTGAATAACCACAACATGCGTGCGGGCAGCGATGGCGAGTTCCCTGATTTCTACGAGGGCGGCTGGCAGGAGATTCTGCCCAATGGCGGGCGCTCCTGCGAATACCGGGGCGTCGAGATGGGCCAGCACGGTGAGGTCTGGGGCATACCGTGGAAATGGCAGATACTTGAGGACAGCCCGGAGACGGTGAGTGTGAAACTGTCGGTGCGCACTCCTCGGACGCCCTTTCTGCTGGAGAAGACGCTGACGGTGCGCAGCGGCGTCGGCGTGCTGGAGATAGACGAGACGCTGACTAATGAATGTGACGATGACCTGGACCTGATGTGGGGCCATCATCCGGCGTTCGGGCCGCCGTTTCTGTCCGAGGATTGTGTCATCTCATGCAGCGCGCGGAAGGTAGTTGTGGACCCGGATGTGCCGCCGGACGGGCGCTTCGAGCCGCGACAGGAATTCACCTGGCCGGCAACAAGGGGCCGCAGCGGGAACCTCGTTGATGTGCGCGATATTGGCCCGCCGGAGAGCAAGCTCGAAGATATGCTGTACCTGACCGACCTGAAAGATGGCTGGTACGCGATCACCAACCGGGGGAAGCAGGTCGGCTTCGGGATGGCGTGCGACACGGAGGTCTTCGCGCATATCTGGTACTGGATATCGCTTTGCGGGAACCCGGACGCGGAAAGCTGGGGGCGCTGGTATGTGGTCGCGCTCGAACCGTTCTCCAGCTACCCGGCGGTCCTGACCGAGTGCATGAAGGAGGACCGCCAGTTGCAGATTGGTGGCGGGCAGAGCATCAGTACGTGGATGCGAGCCGTGGCCTATGACGGGCTGACGGAGGTCACAGGCATCTCGCCCGAGGGCGAGGTAAGCGGGAGCTAAGCGATCATGCCCAGGCCGAGGCTGCTGTTACATTGCTGCTGCGGGCCGTGCGCTACGGCGGTCCATGAGCGGCTGGCGCGGGATTTCGAGGTAGTCTGCTACTGGTATAATCCCAATATCCAGCCCGCCGAGGAGTACCGAAAGCGCCTCGACGGGCTGCGGCAGTTAGCTGATGCGACCGGCATGGAACTGCTCATCGAAGAGGGCGGAGAGGCTGAATGGGCCGCAGCCGTAGCCGGCCTCGAAGCTGAACCCGAAGGTGGCCGGCGTTGCGATGTCTGCTTCCGCCTGCGCCTGGCGAAAGCCGCCGCGAAAGCCGCCGAATTGGGCTGCGAGTACTTCA
>JAUWOG010000622.1 GCA_030612305.1 Armatimonadota bacterium
GTTCCCTATTCCCTGTTCCCTATTCCCTGTTCCCTATTCCCTGTTCCCTATCCCCTGCGCGGTCGGCCATGTCTATCTGCGAGCAGGCAAGGGCGGCCTCGTGGACGCGGCGGATGACGCCAAGGTCGGCCAGCACGGGAGTCCCGTCAGCCACCGCATCGAGGAAGCCGGTGAGGGACTCGTACATGCCGGCGAAGCCGTGCGGCGGCTGGTGGCATGGTACGGAGGTCTCGCGCCAGGAATGGGCCTCCGTGCGCCAACGCAAAGTGCCCTCCCATGCCTCGGCTATCATCTCGCCCTCGGTGCCGAGCACGTGGAGGCTGACCTCGAGGTCGGCGCAATTGACGAGGTTGAATTCGACTGCGCCACAGCCGCCGCCGGAGTATTGCAGGATGGCCCAGCCGTGGTCGGTCAGGGCCCCGTTCATGGCCTGACCGCCAACTACGCCGACGCGCACGGGAGCCTCCGCGAAGACGCAATCGAGCATGTCGAGATACCAGCAGCCGAGCCAGAGGAAGAAGCCCTCGGTTTCGACGGCCTGGTTCCAGTCGCAGCCGCCGAAGGCCCAGTTTGCCCATAGCCGGGCCCTCGCCATCAGCGGCCGGCCGATAGCGCCATCGCTGAGACGACGCTGGAGTTCGCGCATCACCGGCGCGTAGCGGATTTCGTGGTCAATCTGGAGGACGGCGTCAGTCTGCTCGAGGGCGGAAAGGGCCGAGGCGACTTCGTCCTCGTTGAGGCCGATCGGAGGCTCGAAGAAGATGGGCTTGCCTGACTGCGCGCCGGCTGCGATGAGTTGAGAGTGTATCGGGTTGGGCACGGCGATGATCACTGCCTCCACGCTGTCATCGGCGAGGAGGTCCTGGTAGTCGGCATGGGTGGTGAGGTCTGCGCCGAAGTGCTCGCGGGCGAAGGCGCGAGTCTGCTCGCTGCGCGCCGCGACAGCGACCACGTTCGCTTGCGGCATCATCGCCAGGTTCGGCAGGTAGGCTTCGCGCGGCCACTCGCCAAGGCCGATCATCCCCACGTTCACTGTTGTCATCGTTGTCCTCCGGTAAGTCCGTCTCGTGTTTGCAGCCACAACAGGTTATGTAGTTCGCCGGCGGTGACGGAAATTCCTGTCGGCGAATGGCAAAGGCAATGGCGTGGGCCGGTGGGTTAGTAAATGAGGAGCGTTGGCGACCATTCCAGAGGAATACTGACTTTGCCGATAATTTGAACTCGCACCGCCGCAAGGGGAATAGTTGCTTTTTTCGCATTAGTGTGCAAGAATCGAGTCGTTATCTGCCAAAGAAGGCAGGTAGTGGACAATGTCCAATGTGTGAGGCGCTACCAAGAGGGAGGTAGTGACAATGAGAACGGCATGGCAAGTGTCACTGGCTGTCGGTTTGCTGTCTCTAGTCCTTGGTATCATTGACCACTTCATGATACTAAGCAGCGGAGGAGCGATGCTGGCCAAGATCGGTCAGCCGGACGCGTTTCTGCAGTTCGCCATCGCTCTGTTCACGCTGGCACTGGTGCTGGCTGTGGCCGAGCTCCGTGCTGCAATCGGAGACAAGACGAGCAGCGGGGATTCGTAGCACGGCGAGTGCAGAGATGACTATCACCGCACGGTGCGGGTGGGGGCGGGGCTGCTGAGGTCCGGCAGTTCGCTCATCTGCACCTGGCGCACCTGGATCGTCGCCGGCAAGCCCTGTGGGGTGAAGTGCGGCTTGACGCCCTGAGCGCCTAACGGTATCTGGAAAGCGACGTACCCCTCGGTCATGCTGGAAGTCAGCAGGTCAACCGGTGAGAGGAATCGGCGGTTGGCCATCGCATCCATCCCCGATGCCCACACGTATGGGTAGTACACGCGCCCCTGATGCTCTATGGAGGTCAGGTTGTGCTCGACGTGGACCGTGACGGTGGTCCTGTTGACCACCTTGAAGAGGGCAGTGACGAACATGGTTCCGGGCTGCGGCTGCGCAATCGGCATGTTGGAGGCGAAGGGGTGGACGGTGGCGGCCCAATAGACGACCCCGGAGGGCGCTTCGGGCTGCGGCTCAGGCTCGGGAGCGGGCTCGGGAGCAGGCTCAGGGGTCCGGGCCTGTGGCAGCGGCGGTGCCTGCGGTAAGCTCGGTCTCTCGGTCGCTGCGGGCAGCGGACGGCCCTCGGGTAGCTGCGGTCGCGGTAATGCAGGCATGTCGGAAGCCGCCGGTAACCCCGTCGTCTGAGCCGGTCCGCGTAACCCCTTGATGACGAAGAAGGAAATCAGCGCCACTACAGCCAATACACCGACGCCTGCAAGCACCCATACCCACACGGGAACGCCGGATTTGGCTCTGGATTTGGTTCTGTATTTACCCATGTATCATCACCCGCTGGAATGAATTGGCTAGCTTGAGACTTCGCCACGGTACGGGGATGTACCTGCTACCGATGAGAATTCCGGGTAGCATCGAGAAGGTGCAACTGCGGGCGGAGAAGGCGGCGGTTGCAGTGT